>NZ_JACJOQ010000611.1:0-3608 GCF_014695635.1 Coleofasciculus sp. FACHB-712
TTGGCTGAGCGCTATCGGAATCGACGGCGGCACTTTACGCGCCGAGTGCATCTACTCGCAGGCATCATCAACTTTGAGCTAGCTCTGGTTAGCTGATTCGTGCAAGAGGTCTAATGATTCGTGAATACGAGATGCCCGACTTCTCCAAGAAGTCGGGCATCTGAACTGCTGGCATCTCACAACTCAAATAGGATTGCGATAAGACGCCATTTAGAATTAAAAACCCGGTTCCTTCTAGAAACCGGGTTTAGAAAATGCTTATTTCTTTGTGCCTATCTGCTTAGGAATGAAGCGATCGCTAGTCAAATAGAATTGCATGCTTCATTCTGCAAATATTACTGCTCTAGCACTAACTCATCATTTAACCGCAGATTCAGATCCGTATCCGGGTCAATCGCAATCAGATCGACTCTATCCCGACCGAGGAACAGTCCAATGAGTCCACCAATTCCCAGACCGCCCAAGACTTCTTCGGTAGCGATCGCTTTGTCACCCGTCACAGCAGAAACCGCAGCAGCAGCAGCAGCACCTAATGCGGCATTCTTGAGGATACCACCAACGCTAGTACCTTTAGTAACGGATTCGGTTTTGGTAATGGTTTGAGAAGTAGCATCGATAGCCACCCGTTGACCGTTCGTGAAAACCAGTTCCTTCGCTACAAACTGAGAGCCTCCCTGAGCCGGTTGCAGTTCACCGACCACTTGGCTGCCAGAGGGGATTAGCACCGTTCCATCAGATGTGGTGATATTTGCTGCTACCGTTAGCGTCAGCGGTGCTCTTTCGTCCTTTGTAACCAGAATTTTTTCTTTCTCGTACCTAACTGGAATAGTGGTTCCAGCCGGAATCGCGACTGTCGTGTCCTCTGGCGGTGTGTCGTTGAGAGAGACAATATAGGGCGAGTTAATTGCTGCTACTTGTCCAGAACTCACCAATGCCTGATAGATGAAAGCTGCTACCTCCGCTCTGGTGGCATTCCGAGTTGGATTCAGCGTCTGGAGAGTCGGATAGTTCACCACAATGCTCTTTTCTGTTGCCGCAGCAATGCTACTGCGAGCATAGGTAGAGATGGAAGAAGCATCGTTATACACTTGCAAATCAGCCGATACGGGATTGCTGGCAGTGTAATTCAAGCCATTCGCCAAGGAAACTAGAACTTGTTCGCGGGGAATATTTTGTGTAGGTCTAAAGACGTTACCGGGATAACCCGACAAAAATCCCATTTCGTAAGCTTCACGGATAGCCGAGTATGCCCAGTAGGTCGATGAAAGATCCACAAAATTAACAGCATTGCGGATTTTATTCTTGTTGAAGGCCTTACGAACCATCGCCGCGAATTGGGCACGAGTCACCGGATCGTTGGGTCGAAACGTACCATCGGGGAACCCGGCAATTACATCACGTTGTGCCAGTTCTTGAATAAAACTAGCAGCCCAGTAGCTTGAGGATACATCACTAAAATTGATAGCTTGAGCAACAGCTGGTGCCGGTGACATAATTGTTTCTACTAGGGGAGCCATCGAACCTGCCGACATTCCCAGCATTAGTAGTAAAGCTGTTCCAGATTTCAAGCGCTTTAAGTTAGACATTGAGAACTTCTCCACTTTTCGCATTCCTTTGATTATTTAGACCTAAGATTACCTGATAGGTTCCTAGAAATTTCAATCTCAACAAATTTATTTACTGCCGTGACAGATTATAGAGATATAGACAGTTTCAGCGGAAAGTTCTGGACTGCCTAAGAAGGAAAGACGCATATTTTGCAAAAATAGTTGCTTGTTGTAGAAAAAATTGGCTTCCGGAGCCTCTAGAAGCCGATCACAATATAGATTGGGAATGCAAAAAAAAGGCACGCTATGTGTAGCGTGCCCTAACTTGTGGAATGATGATGTCAAAATTCGGGTCTTTATCTATTAGTCTTAAAGCTAGTTCTGATGGTCAACCCACCGACGGTAGAGTTTTTGAATCGCTTTGAGGACAGGACTAGGGGCTGACTTCTGAGAGGCACTGTTGGGATCTAGAAGCTGTAATCGAGTCAGGAGTTTAGCTTCCTCAATCGCTACCTCGCCATCGCTATAAATTAAAGCGCTGAGGGCTTCGATGAGGCGCTGGTAATCGTCGGTGCTGGGGCGATCGCCTAAATAATCTTGCACCCAATTGTAGACCTCGCTTGGGCTTACAGCTACGAGTTCATACAACAAAGGCTGAATCTCTGGATCGTCAGCAATGCCCTTTTCCTTCGCCACTCGCTGAAGATATTGCCGTTCCTCTGACTGAATTTTGCCATCAATCCAAGCTGCGCCGATGAGAATTTTAACAAGCTGTTTAACACTAGAATTGGCTACCATTGGCTTTTCCCTTATTTCCCCTAACAGATTAATCCATCAACAGATTTCTGCAACCACAACTACCATAGAGGTTTAGCTATTTTTCTTCTGTAGCCGCACCATAAAGAATCCATCCATTTGATGCCGGTGGGGCCAGACTTCGATCCATCCAGCAGGGGTAGTATAAGCTGCCGCTGGTGAATTGGGGTTGGGGGGCAAAATCTGCCACTGGGGGTAACGCTCTAAAAAGGCGCGAACAACACCTTCATTCTCCAATGGATGCAAGGTACAAGTTGCATAAACCAGAATGCCATCTGGTTTAACCCAGGTAGCCACTCGATCTAATAGTTCGCCTTGCAGAATTGAAAGTTCCTGAACTGTCTGTAGAGTTTGCCGCCAACGGGCGTCAGCATGACGATGTAGCGTCCCCAGTCCAGAGCAGGGGGCATCGAGTAATACCCTATCAGCTTGATTGATAAACTGGGGTAGGTTGCGGCTGTCCCCCTGCTGAATTTGAATCGAGTGCAAACTTAACCTTTTGGCATTTTCTTGCAGTTTCCGGAGACGGGAAGCAGTCTTGTCAGACGCCCAAACAGTTCCCCGATCTTCCATCAATTCTGCGATGTGCGTTGTCTTTCCCCCTGGTGCTGCACAGGCATCAATGACTACTTCATCCGGTTGGGGATCTAGCAGATAACTGACTAGCTGGGCACTACTATCTTGTACCGTCCACCAACCTTCGCTAAAACCAGGTAAATTTTGAATTGCACCTGTGCCACCAGTTAGCCTCAAAGCTTGCGGTAGATGGGGCACGCGACTCACTGAGATATCCGCAGCTTGCAGTGCTGCCTCAACTTTCTCTATCTCAGCGCGAAGGGGATTTACCCGCAAGTCAATTGCTGGTGTTTGGTTCATCCATTCACACAGCTGTTCTGTTTCTTCTAAACCCAGACGTTCTAGCCATACTTCGATAATCCAGTCGGGATAGCTGTGTAAGATGCCTAATCGTTCAACTGGGTTTTTTGGCAGATGTAGCGGGTCAGATTCTAAGTTCTGAACTTCTCCTCCCCGGTTACCCGGCTTTTTGCTTTCCGCTAGACGAATATACTGTCGCAATAGACCATTGACAAAGCCGGAAAGCCCAGAAAATCCGTTTTCTTTGGCTAATTGTACGGTAGTATTCACAGCTGCCGACACAGGGATTCGGTCTTGATAACGAAGTTGATATAAGCCTAGATGCAGAATTGCGCGGAGGTCTAGGGGTTGTTGGTGGGCTTTCTTTTT
>NZ_JACJOQ010000612.1:0-20380 GCF_014695635.1 Coleofasciculus sp. FACHB-712
CTAAAGTTCTGTTTACCGTTATGGATTTTGCCGTTTTTGACGACATGAGTTGACTGACAAACCGGGCAAGTTGGTTGGGAATCAGACATAGTGCTTCTGATGGAACGGTATCTCTCCTATCCTTACATCTTTAGGACTACCGATTTGGCGTAGGTTGCCGTTGACTCCTATTTCAAAAAATCTCTTTGACTCTACCCAGAACCTGCGGAATGTAGGTTACAGCATTTGCGTTTTCACCCTAGTTATTAAAAAAGCAAGGTGGATACTACCCACCTTGCTTTTTTAATGAGAAATCACACAGCGATCACCTTGGCTTTAGGCGATAATTGTTCGCGGTTATGAGGTTCCTCAAAATCAATTAACGGCCCTTTTGGAACAATTCTGGTGGGATTAACTTTCGGGTGGCTTTTATAGTAATGGCGTTTGATATGGTCGAGGTTGCAGGTTTCCTTTACCCCCGGCACCTGGTAGAGGTCTTTCAGGTAATTCCAAAGATTGGGGTAATCTACAATCCGGCGTAAATTGCACTTGAAGTGGACATAGTAAACGGCATCGAAGCGCAAGAGAGTGGTAAACATACACAAATCTGCCTCGGTGAGGCTTTCTCCACACAGATAGCGGTGCTCCGCTAACACTTTTTCCCAACGATCGAGAGCATCGAATAGTTCCGTCACCGCTTCATCGTAGGCGGCTTGGCTAGTCGCAAATCCTGCCCGATAAACGCCATTATTAATCGGTTGGTAAATTGCATCAATCGTCTTATCAACCGCCTCCTGCAATTCTGTTGGATAAAAATTCATCTCAGACTTGGCGAAATCATCGAATTCTGTATCAAACATCCGAATGATCTCGCGGGATTCATTATTCACAATCGTGGCAGTTTCTTTATCCCAAAGAACTGGGACAGTCACCCGCCCATTGTAATTAGAATCCGCTTTAAGATAAACTTCCCACAAATAGCGAGTCTTATTTACCGTATCGGGGATAGAACCTGGTTCTTCTGAGAATTCCCAACTATTTTGATCAATTTCGGGCGCCACAACTGAGAGACTGATAACATCTTCTAATCCCTTCAATTGGCGCATAATTGCGGTTCGTTGCGCCCAAGGACAAGCCCAGGAAATATAGAGATGATAGCGACCTGGTTCAGCCTTAAAGCCACTAGAACCATCAGCTGTAATTTTGTTGCGGAAGGTTGTTGATGGGCGAATAAATTTTCCTTGGGAGTCTTCTTGTTCTCGTTCGCTAACCCACTTTCCATCAATCAAAAGACCTAAACCCATAACGTTCTCCTTTGAGAGTATGAAGGGCAACCCCAGGAAGATTGCCCCACACTTATTGGGTCAGGTTCTCACCTAAAATTCATCGGTCTTAGGTGCAAAATAGGGCGAGTACCTTACTCAGCGCTGAGGATTTTTGGCACTTTGAAAAAGTCACCCTCTTGATCTGGGGCACCTGTGAGAATAGCTTCCCGGTTGAGAAAGGGTTGCAGTTCATCAGGGCGTGTCACATTGCTGACATCAATTGCCCTTGTTGTGGGTTGCACATCACTGACATCAAGTTCGCTTAATTGTTCAAAATACTCCAAAATACTGCCTAGTTGGGTTGTAAATTGGGCTTCTTCTTCGGGGGTCAGTTCTAGGCGAGCCAGATGGGCAACTTTGCGAACTTGTTCGCGGTCAATCATAACAGTGGTAATGGCTTATTGGTAATTGGTCATTGGATAGTAGGTAGTAGGTAATTTTTTCTCTTGTGTTGATTACCTATTCCCTGTTACCTAAAAGAAGATATCCATCGTAGAGCGCCCAGTCGTTTTGAGCCAATTTTGGGCTTCGATGTAGTTATTCGGAGCCATACTAATCGCTTGTTTCCAATATTCTCCTGCTTTGTCAAACAAAGCTTCAGCAGCTTCGGGATCTCCATCTTCCTTGATCTTTTCACCCTGGAAGTGGTAAATGACGGCAATATTATTCAACGCTTGAGGCAGGCGGGGATTACAGTCAAGCGCTTGGTGGTAGTATTCCAAAGCCTGCTCGTGGTCACCATTGCTGGCGTATATCAGCCCCATATTGTAGAGGATATAACTGCGGTCGTAAGTGTCTTCCTCTAGCGTTAGGGCTTCTCTGTAATTGTCTAGAGCTTCGGCGTATTCACCATCTGCCTGCGCTGACATACCATCGCGGTAGTAGATGAAGGCTTCTTTTGCTTTCTTGTTGGCAGGCAGGATTTTCAGGATTATATCCGCCATTACCGTGAAGCTCTTGTCAATGAAGTTATCGTTTTTTTGCGTTCTTGGCATATCCGGCTCTGTAATGCTGCGCTAATTAGGAGAGTGTAGACTGGTCAGTTTATCGCTCAGTGATGCTCTTTAAGCTAATTTAACGCGCTCTGGGAGTCAACTGGATTGAGATTAACAAATGCGATCGCGCATTTGTTGTTCTTTCCTCAATCAACAGAGTTTCTCAGTGTTTTTTTAGGGGACGTATTATTTTATACAAAATAAATACTAGTCCTTGTGTATATTTAGAGAATGGAAATCTGTGCGCTTATATATACGGAATTAAAGCTTGGCGATCGCTCAGCCGTAAGGCTAATGCACCCTTGACTATGGTTGGGTTTAATAATGCAAAGTGCCATCTGGGAGAATTGCACTATTGAGCTGGACGCCTTCGAGAAGCGCATTCTCAAAATCAGCATTTCGCAAATCCGCCCCTCGCAAGTCCGTTTCTCGGAGAATGGCATTGCTCAAGTCAGCACTAATCAGATTCGTTTGCCGCAAATCAGCCTTGGTGAGGTCAGCGCCCGGTAACTTCGCCATCGTCAACTCAGAACCGGCAAGGTTAGCGCCTGTGAGATTGGCTTTAATCAACGCCGCTAAATTCAAATTAACGCCGCTCAAGTTAGCACCGCTGAGGTCACTATTAATAAAGCTGGCACCGCCTAGATTTGCCCCACCAAAGTTGGCACCTCTTAAATCGGCAGCACTGAGATTGGCACCGGCGAGATCGGCACGCCTCAAGTCAGCCGCCCTTAAGTCCGCATCTCTCAACTCAGCACCCCTCAAGTCACACTGAGGACATTGTTTAGTTTTTAGCAAATGTTGAACGTGTTCCAGATTGGCTGCTTTGAGTGGTGTGGTTAATCCCAAAAGTGAGAATAGGAGAGCGAACAGCCACGTTAGCGTTGCCAAGCGGCGCTTCGGTTTAGGGTGGCATACGCTAAGAGCGAATAGGTTAAGAGCGATCGCGCGAGTTCTTGGTTTCATAATCTGCCTGCTGGAATTTGCCAAAATTTTATACTGGTGATAGTAGCCTCCGTCCTTGAGGAAAGCACATGGCTCCCAATCCCACCCTCATGCAAGCAGTTGAACACCTGGGCTACCGTGTCACGGTTGGCGATGTGGCAACCCAAGCTGGGTTAAATGTCAACATGGCTCAGGCTGGATTACTCGCTCTGGCATCCGACGCCGGTGGACACTTGCAGGTAGCAGAAACCGGCGAGATAGTCTACCTTTTCCCTAAGAATTTCCGGACAGTTCTCCGCAATAAGTTCTTGCGGTTGCGACTGAAGGAATGGTGGGAAAAAATTTGGAAAGTTTTGTTTTACCTGATCCGGATTTCCTTCGGGATTATCCTGATTGCTTCCATTGTCCTAATTTTTGTCGCGATCGCAGTTATTCTAATCGCCGTCAATAGCAGCCGCGACAGCGATGATTCCGGCGGCGGTCATCACGGTGGCGGCGGTATGGTTTTTATGCCCCGCTTCTGGTTTGGCCCTGACATCTGGTGGTTTTTCTATCCAGACTATAGCGATCGCTACCAGCAGCGTCGTGTCTCATCCCCCGAAGGCAAGAGACAGATGAACTTCTTAGAAGCCGTCTTCTCCTTCCTGTTTGGCGATGGGAATCCTAATGCCGATTTAGAAGAACGCCGCTGGCAAGAAATTGCCACTGTAATCCGCAATAACCAGGGTGCTGTCACCGCCGAGCAAATCGCACCTTATCTCGATGACATGGGCAAAGGCTGGGGCAAAGAATACGAAGATTATATGCTTCCCGTCCTCACTCGTTTTAATGGGCAACCAGAAGTCAGCCCAGACGGGGAAATCGTCTATCACTTCCCTGAATTACAAACTACAGCGCAAGAGCGAAATTCGCAGCCAGTGGGTGCATATCTCCGAGAGCGTCCTTGGCGCTTTAGCCAAGCCGATAGCGGACAAATTATGCTCTCTGCGGGATTAGGTGCCGTGAATATTATCGGTGCTTTAGTTCTCAATTCTCTGTTACGGGGAGAGATAGGGGTTCAATTAGCGCAATCCGGCGGACTTATCGCCTTCGTGCAGTCAATTTACTGGATTTTGCTGAGTTACGGCATCGCTTTCCTGTCAATTCCCTTAATTCGCTATTTCTGGATTCAGTGGAGAAATCAGCGAGTTGAAGCCCGGAATCAACAACGACAAGAACGCGCTATCTTCTTGAATCAAGCGAATTCTGCTTTGCAGAAAAAAATTGCTTATGCTCAACAATTTGCTGCGAAAACAGTAATCGGTCGCGAGGATTTAGCCTACACGACCGAAACCGAGCTTATAGAACAGGAGATCGAGCAAGCCGATAAGATTGATGCAGAATGGCAGCGTCGCCTCAACCAGAGCGGTTCATAAAGATTCCTTGGGGCGTTTAAAAATCAAGAAGCCATATCCATAACCCGGATGGGAATTCACCCCCGCTAATTCCCAGCCTTCCTGTCCGAGTTGATTGGATAATTCATGGAGAGGTGGGATGTCTTGTTTATCTCGAAAGTCTTTTTCGTTGACACTTTTGGGTCGGAGATCGCCTGCAAAGTAGTCAAACCGAACAAAGAGATACTCCCACTTTTTCACAGCAATCCTTCTGGCGTTTGATTAAGTCAGCTGAAAAGCAAGGAGCGATCGCTCCGGGATGAGCGAAGCGATGTCACTTGGTGGCTACCGCTTCGCTCATCCCTACTTTGGGGCGGTAACAGTTGCCCCGTTTCTACTGCACTTTCATGCTAGCGATCGCGGTGCGCTGGTAATAATGCCCCAAAATTTGCTGGTAGTTTGTCCCCTGCTGAGCTAAATTGTAAGCCCCCCACTGGCTTAAACCAAGACCGTGACCGAAACCACGACCGTTGAGCTGAAAACCCGTTCCTGTGGAGCTAACCGTGAACAACGTACTCCTAAGCTTCAGTGCTTGACGCAGCTGACTTCCAGTCATCCGCCGCGTGCTACCACTTCCAACGACTTTCATCGTCATAATCCGTCCGCTAGGAGTGGTGCGTTCCGGTATCAAAGATTTAACATTGCTTACACCCAGAAGCCGACTAAGTTCGTTGCGGGAGAAGCTTTTCTGCCACTGGTAGCCTGGTGTCCCTTGGTCGTAGTCTGGAACGCCGCGCAGGTAAGCCAGGGGTTCCGACCAAACATTTTCCACATTTTCCGTGTGTCCTCCAGAAGCGGAGTGGAAGACAGCAAGAATAATTTGACCGTTGTAGGTTAAAACTTGCCCAGCCGTGGCATTCACAGCCATTTGCGTTGACTCGGCTTCGGTTTCCAGACCTTTGTAAACTTGCCAAGTCTGGGTATCGCCGACATCAAAAACGCTATTGCCAGCAGTTTGACGCTTATACAGGGCGTAGGAACGAGCGGCGACAGCTTGCGCCTTCAAGGCTTCCAGAGGCCAATTAGCACTCATTTCCGAGCCTAAGACGCTGTAAAGATATTGTTCTAAATCAACTTGGTTGACGGCGGTGAGTCCTTTGCCGGTGCGAACCAATCGAGTGCGTCCCCGATACCAGCGATCGCCGATCCAAACATAACCGCCAGCCGTCGGTTCCACTATCAGTTGCGTGCTTTGCTCTCCGCCCAGCGCCACGCCACCGCCTGTAGGACGGGCTTCCATGCCATCCATTGCCGCCATTTGCCCTACTACTCGACCGGCACTATCGCGGATTACGGCTTTGGTGGAACTGCCCACGGTAATCTTGCTGACGCCTTCTTGAATCGCTACGCGCAGTTCCATCGCTTTCGCAGGAGCAACCAGCATGAGCCACAACAAAAAAGTCAGCCACCATTTAGAAGGATGTAGCCGCCCGGAGGACGCCTTCCCGAAGCCTAAGATGAAGCAAGAAGTCTGAAGCATGAAGGATTTCTGTTTGCCTAGGAGCTGTTTAGTTACCATCTATTAAAATCTCCTCACACGATGCCAAATAGAGTGCTAGGGATAGTCATTATTAAATTCCACTTAAATTGAACATGAGAGCAAGAATCCCGTCCTTGAACTTCTCTTAGGAAGGTGGATTTATTAAGTCCCAATTCAAAAGCGTATGGGTATGGCACAGAAAAAGCCCTTACATGAAGATGAATGAGTGTCAGTTATTTAATCCACGTTCCTTAGTTCAAGACCCTTGAGAGCTGATCCGCTTATAAATTGGCACAACCCACTGACTTTTCTTATCGTGGATATATTTACCATGTTTACTGCCGGAGTGCTACTCATAAACCTTGTGAACTTTTATCCTGAGTCTTCAGCGGAACTGCGTGTTCCTCAGATGCTGTGTCAGGATAGTTACGGAAGGCAATTCCTAGACTTTGTGACCGTTTTCTTGCCAAAATGCAAATTACTTTTTTAGGGACAAGCTCCGGTGTACCGACGCGATCGCGCAATGTGTCCAGCGTGGCTTTACGGCTACCTCAACGAGGAGAACTCTGGCTGTTTGACTGTGGTGAAGGTACCCAACACCAGCTATTACGGAGTGACCTGAAAATCGGTCAACTGAACCGTATTTTTATCACCCATATGCACGGAGACCATATATTCGGCTTAATGGGTCTTTTAGCAACCTGTGGTTTGGCTGGCAATGTTCAACGCATTGACCTCTACGGTCCCCCCGGTCTCAATGAATACCTGCGTGCTTGCAGACAATACTCTTCAACCCATTTTTCCTACCCGGTTCAGGTTCACATCGTACAGCCTGGAGTGGTGTATGAAGATGAAGAATTTATCGTTACCTGTGGTCCCCTGAAGCATCGCGTCACTGCTTTTGGCTACCGAGTCACTGAAAAAGACCGTCCGGGGCGCTTTGATGTAGAAAAAGCCGCAGCCCTCTCAATTCCTCCGGGTCGGGTCTATGGGCAACTCAAACGCGGCGAAACGGTGACGCTGCTAGATGGGCGGCAAATTCATGGGGCGGATCTGTGTGGACCGACAGAAATCGGTCGCAAAATTGTTTACTGTACCGACACAGTTTATTGTGACGAGGCGGTGGAACTTTCGCAGGATGCGGATGTGTTAATTCACGAAGCGACCTTTGCCCACCAAGACGCCCAGCTAGCTTTTGATCGCTTGCACTCCACTTCAACGATGGCGGCTCAAGTTGCTCATACTGCTGGTGTTAAGCACTTGATCATGACTCATTTCAGTCCCCGCTATGCCCCCGGTAATGCCATTGTGCTGGATGACCTGCTTACGGAAGCGCGTGCCATTTTTCCGAGTACGGAATTGGCTTATGATTTTCTAAATTATGAGGTGCCTCGGCGGCGGGAAGAGGAATTAAAAATTAAAAATTCTCTTTTTTAATTTTTAATTGTGCATTGTTACTGTTTACAGACCGCTGGCGTTCCGCAGCCGGTCGCGTATTTCAACGAGACGGTTTTGACTGCTGATGGGCGATCGCGGTAGCGGAACTTCTGTGTTGGGCCAGCCGCTGAGATCGTTACAGGGACACGCTAAAGGCGGCATTCCCACAGTCCGGACGGGGACGGGCATGGTGCAACGAGAACAGGGTGACACATCCCATGCTGGTGTCAGCAACTGGGCAATTGGTTCTGCGGTACCCTCTAAGTAGCAGTCCCCCGACTCTGGCGAGAGGATTTGCTGCCAGCAGTTTTCAAATTCTTGCGAGTAGCGATCGCCCCGAATCACGGGTTGTGGCAGCAGCGCTTCTTGACCATTCCGAATCAAAACTTTTTTGCCTAACTGAAACCAATAAGCAAGATACTGTTTGACTTGGTGTTGAGATGCCATAGCAAAGGAGTGAATGGTAATAGGTATAGGGTAATGAACAACTCGCTTTTTCTCAATTAGCAATGAGTCATTCGCAATTGCCAGTTTGCCTTTAAGTCTTTCTATGCTAGCGCCTATGATAATTTTGGTAACGGCGTTCCCAGGTGGCTCAGGTTGAGAACGTGACCGGCAGTAACTAAGTAGACTGGGTTAGCGATCGCGCCCACTCGACGCACCAGCCTTCCCAAGCGATCGCGGAACATTCGACCGAGGGGATAGGCGGGAACAACGCCCCACCCCGTTTCCTCTGCCACCAAAATCGCATCACTGACGCTACTTTCCAAACTTTCCAGCAACTCCTGGCACGTCCTTTCCCAAGATTCATCGTCTTGGTCTAAAAAATTCGCCACCCAAGTTCCCAAAGAATCAACGAGGAGACAACTAGAATTCTGAGATGCCCGAATCGTTGCCGCCAGTGTTAGCGGCACTTGCAGCGTTGTCCATTCCCTAGGGCGTCGTTGTTGATGTTGTTCAATTCGAGCCAGCCATTCTAGATCGTTGGGGTCAACGTGAGCCGTTGCCACATAGATAACCGGCTTACCCGAACGCATTGCCAGAGTCTCCGCCCACTCACTTTTCCCGGAACGGGCTGGACCAGTCACTAAGATTAAATGCTTAACAGAAGTCATTCAGATGCGATCGCAAAGAACTTTTTTACCCGTTTCCGGCGAGTTGTGCATTAAAGTTAAATTCAACAGTGGCAATATTTGTATCTTACCCACCTGTACAGTGTCCGGGTTATTCTAGCGGTCAGGCTTCCCATAAATTTTCGTTTTGTGCATCGAGACCGTTAATCCTACCAGACAAATAAACAAATAAAATAGAAACACAAAGCATAGAAACACAAAGCAAGTAAAAATACCAGGAAAAGCACCAATCCCAACCTTTTAGAGATTCTAGCGGCAGTTAGTTAACAGGTTTGATTTGCAGGAGTGGCGTCAGATAACTATGAAACCAGAATTAAAACGGATTGAGACAACACTGGATCGATTGGCTGATCAAAGTCCTGTCATAGAAAATCCGTCCCCTTGGGAAGATCAGCCCGATCCGAAGGGGTGGGGTTCAGAGGCATCATCAGATGCCAATCGCTCAATTTCAATGACCGTACAGGCTTTCTCTGACCAAAAGCAATCTGGCAAGACACCCGTCCTGCCAAAATTAAAAGCTCCCAGTTTCACCAACCATCGGAACGCTGCAAATCCTGCCTTGGCGATGACCCTGTTGCAAGAAATTGAAGCGATTGTTGGAGGTTGGCAGAAAGAACTTCATCAAACCTTGCGCCAAATTCAAGATATTTATCTAGAAGGGCCGATTGTTGATGGTTGGTTAGAGTCTCATTCCCGCGAACCAGAGGTTGGGGTTGAGGCGCTGCGTCAGGTGGTAGACAAGGGTCATGCCAAGTCCGTACACCAGCTGATGGACTATGTAGAAGAACTGTGCAATCAACCCGATGAAAAGGTGACTTGTGAATCTCCACGGGCTGGATACCGCCTGGTAGGAATGGATGAGAATGGTCAATTTTGGTCGCGTCCCTGTCCACCCGAACAGATTCCGAGTGTGAGTGTCGCGATCGCTCGTTATCAAAAGCTGCGCCTGCTGCTGAATCGCAAAGAGGATCTGGAAACCCGCCTCAGTCAACTAGCGGAAACACTCGTTGTTCTACATAGTCATCTAAGTGAGAATTAAAAATGCAAAATTAAAAATTGAAAATCAGTAATTTCTGCGATTTTTAATTTGTAATTTTGCACTTTTAATTAAGGTGTCCCCAATCCCAAATTTATGACAGAGCCTAAAGTTTCTGCGATTATATGTACTCACAATCGAGAGCAGTATTTAGGTGCTGCCATTGATAGTTTGCTGAATCAGGATTTTCCGGATTTTGAAGTCGTGGTAGTGGATAATGCCTCCAGCGATCGCACATCCGAAATCGTCAAAGCACGACCAGGGGTAAGATACGTCTACGAAGGCGTTATGGGTCTATCTGTCGCCCGCAACACGGGTGCCAAGGAAGCCAAAAGTGAAATTCTCGCCTATCTAGATGATGATGCCGTTGCTAGCCCGTCTTGGCTGTCGGCACTCTATGATGCTTATCAAAGCAATGAAAAACTAGCGATCGCGGGTGGCAAAGTTACCTTAATCTGGCCCGATGGCATCACGCCTCCTCTGTGGCTTTCCCCTGGACTATCTGGGTGCTTGGGAGCATACGATTTAGGAGATTCCATCGTCTATATCAAACAACCTGGTATGACCCCCAGAGGCTTGAATTACTCGCTCAGACGTACCTTTTTAGAGCAAATTGAGGGGTTCGATGTTAATCTGGGTCGAGTCGGAAAAAATTTGTTATCAAATGAAGAATTACACATGACAGAACGGGCACTCAAATTAGGTTGGCAAGTTGCCTATCTGCCTGACGCCTTAGTTGCCCATAATGTATCTCCCGAACGCCTTGAACAAGCTTGGTTTTTGAGCCGAGGCTGGTGGCAGGGCATCAGTGAATGTTACCGCGAACAAATCGCCGGTAAGGCAGGACCGCGCCAGCTATTGTTAGGAGGCGAACGACTCGTGCGAGGTCTCTACAAATCTGTTAAATATTTTGGTGATGCTGCCCAACGGTTCGACAATCTCGTGTATGCCTACGGTCAGGTGGGTTATTTGAGTGCAGCAATTCAAGGGATGTTATCTGCTCCTTTCAAAGTGCAAAATCCAGAGCCGGAATTAAAAATTGAAAAAGAAAATTCTTAATTTTTAATTCTTAATTGCTAATTTCTAATTGTTCTTTCATCCTTCACGGTCATGACCTCCACACCCTCCAAACTTCCTGTTTCGGTTCTGATTCCCGCTAAAAATGAACAAGCAAATCTGGCGGCTTGCCTGGAGAGTGTAGCCAGGGCTGATGAAGTGTTTGTCGTAGATTCCCAAAGTAGCGATCGCTCGATTGAAATTTCCGAAAGTTACGGCGCAAAAGTTGTTCAATTTCACTTCAACGGTCGCTGGCCTAAAAAGAAAAACTGGGCTTTAGACAATCTGCCGTTTAATAACGAATGGGTGCTAATTGTTGATTGTGATGAGCGCATTACCCCCGAACTTTGGGATGAAATTGCAACTGCCATTCAGAATCCAGAATACGAAGGCTACTACCTGAACCGTAAAGTATTTTTCCTCGGCAAATGGATTCAACATGGCGGTAGGTATCCCGACTGGAACCTGCGTTTGTTTAAGCACAAAACAGGTCGCTACGAAAACTTGGGGACAGAAGAAATCCGCAACACAGGCGACAACGAAGTTCACGAACACGTCATTTTGCAAGGCAAAGCAGGCTATCTGAAAAACGATATGCTGCACATTGACTTTCGGGACGTATTCCACTGGTTGGAACGGCATAACCGCTACTCGAACTGGGAAGCCCGCGTTTATTTAAATATCCTGACTGGCAAAGACGAAAGCGGCACGATTGGCGCTAATTTGTTTGGGGATGCGGTACAGCGCAAGCGGTATCTCAAAAAAACTTGGGTGCGCCTTCCATTCAAACCGTTGATCCGGTTTATTTTGATTTACATTATTCAGCGAGGCTTTTTGGATGGGAAAGCTGGATACATCTATGCACGGTTGATGAGTCAATACGAGTATCAAATTGGCGTCAAACTTTATGAATTGATGGAGTTTGGCGGTCAGTTGAACGTAGCGGCTTCCTCCTCCGTGCCTCCCCAGTCCGTACCCCAGCCAGATTCATTAAAAGGAAGCGTGTAGGGTGTTGGAACCAGGCGAACAACCGCCAGCGATCGCGTTGGAATCTCTTGTTGATTTACGCCGTTACGACCAATCCTGGTTTGACAGAGGACGACCGGGTTGGTTTGTCTTGCTGTGGTGGTTGGTGCAAGCGATCGCCTTTCCCTTAACTCCCCATCCCTCTAGCGGTATCCGCTGCTGGCTTTTGCGTCTGTTTGGGGCAAAAATCGGCAGCGGCTTAGTCATCCGACCAACCGCCCGCTTTACTTATCCCTGGAAAATCGAAATCGGAGATTATAGCTGGATTGGGGATGATGTCGTTTTATACAGCCTTGACCGCATTCAGATCGGTCAGCACTGTGTCATTTCCCAAAAAAGCTACCTCTGTACCGGCAGTCATGACATCCAAGACCCAGCTTTCAAGCTAATGACAGCCAGTATCACGATTGGCAACGGCGTCTGGATTGCCACAGATTGCTTTATTGCGCCTGGGGTTGAAATCGGAGCGAACTCTGTGATTGGGGCACGTAGCAGCGTTTTCGGTAACATTCCACCCCAGCAGGTCTGCTGGGGCAGTCCTTGCCGTCCCCACTACCCTAGAGAAATTAAAAATTAGAAATTAAAAGTGGTGGAAAGAATCCCTTTTCTTTAATTTTTAAGTTTGCATTTTTAATTATTCATTCATTCATATTCCGATAAGTAGCAACGGCTGACGGAGAGATTCGGTTTAAGTAGCGAAAAATCCAATACTTAAATATCGTGTCCAAAATGACGGGAAAGGTAGCAATAAATAGAAAGTTAAAATCCCTGTTTTCGGGTAAGCCTAAATGCCTTGCCGTTCCTTCCAGAATTACTTCCCAGCCGTGAGGAGAGTGAAATCCCACAAATATGTCAGTGAACAAGATAATAATAAAAGCTTTAGCACTGTCACTGAGACCATAAACTACGTCATCTATAAAAGCTTTGAAAACTGCAATTTCTCTTTGGCTATTAAGCAGCAAAAGGTAAAGAGATCCCGCTGCAATTAGATCGGCAAAAACATTTTTGATAGCGTTGGCACTTCTGTAACTATATTCTTCCCCAATTTTTAATGCCTTCTCTTTAACTTCTTCTTCCATTTCCTCCTTAGATAATTGAGGAGCTACACCGATTAAGCTTTTGAATTTTAGTAATTCTTCAAATCTTTGCAATTCCTGAAAAGCTTCTTCTTCTAGATCGACATTCAGGAAAATTTCAGTTCTGTTTGGCTCCCGGAAGCGATCTACAAGAGGTCCGACAAAGAAAGTTTTACTTACTTGTTGAGTTAATAAAGGAACTAAGATTAAAACTAAAATAAACCGAATAGAAATGATGGTTTTCGTTTGGGAAGTGCGAAAACTTTGAACAACTTCTTCTTCAGAGTTGGGATCAAAATTTCTCTTAAGTCGATCCAGGGTACTCAAGATTGAACGAGGCACAAAACTGGTTGTATCAGTCATTGTTTCAGCCTCCTCAGCCACTCGTTGGTCTGTAGGAAACAAAGGTGGCTGATTGACTAGATTTTTGGCTTCATTCCGGTCAACATTTCTCAAGTTCGCTTCTACAGACTTAGATTGGGCTACGGGTACTAAGGCTGATGAAGAACGAGCCTTTTCGGGCTTGTATTTAGATAAAACATCATCAATAAATTTAAGCTTTTCTAAAGTTATGGCTTGTTTATCTTGAATTTCAAAATCTTCTCGGCTAAAATTTGGCGCTCCGGTCAGTTTTGTTTTTCTCGTTAAATCTGGATTAGAACGAGTCACTATTGAAGCGCTAGCCTGAAACTCTGCCAGCCCAAATTTAGCAGTTTTTAAGTAATTTCTAAGTTTTGTTTCAAAATAAGACATGGCATTTTCACGGTATTTTTGGCAATCTGGGGAGATTTTTTTACCGTCAAAATGTTCATCTTCCAAAGCCTTAATCATTAAGGCTGCCTTATATGCCCGATCCAAGGCTCTCTCTGGGGTGTCTGAAAACCACTGGTTGGCAGTTCCTAAGTAAGATTGGAGCTGTGACAAGAAAGATAGTTTCATAATAGAAACCGAACGATTACACAAGTATCACTCAGCGTTTAGCAATGTTAACGCAATCGCAGACCATCTGGATCGTCGGGCCGACTCGCAGTGGAAAGACAACTCGCCTTGTAAACCTGTTTTGCCAGTGGGTTGAACGGGGATCTCAACCGCGAGGTTGGCGTCGGAAGGCGGGAAGGCGGGAGCAGGCACCGACAATTTTAGTCTTTGCTGCTAATGATGATAATCGGAGCGAATTAGCTGACCGCTTGGCTACAGCAACACAGGGGCGGTATCCGATTCAATCTAAAACGCCTTTGGGTTTCTTTCAGGATGAGGCGATCTTATTTTGGCCTTTATTGATTCAGCGGTTGAATCTTAGGGCACAATTTCCAGTTAGACTGCGCCCAGAAACTGAGCAGGAGTTAGCCACCCGGTTGTGGCGTCCGGAGTTGGATAATGGTAGCCTTCAGTTTTTGGGGGTGAGCGAGTCTCGTTCGGTGCGTCGCGTTCTGGACTTGTTGCAGCTGTGCGCGATCGCAGGACGACCTATTGAGGAAATTCCCAGTCTTCTCGAACAAGGTTTCGCAGATCAACAAGGGTTTGCCAGGGACGACGATCCGGTGGTGGAGCGCCCCGACTGGGAGAAAATCGGAAAATTGCTGATTGATTGGCGGCAATGGTGTTTAGACCGGGGATTGCTGACCTATGGGATTATTTGCGAACTTTATTGGCGTTATCTACTGCCAGACGAAGCTTATCAGCAGCACTTGATTCGCCGGTATCAGGGAGTACTGGCGGATAATGTGGATGATTATCCAGCGATCGCCTGCGATCTATTCAACTTCCTTTTAGATAAAGGAGCAGCCGGAGCCTTTACCTATAATCCGGATGGGGCAGTGCGACTCGGTTTGAACGCCGATCCAAATTATCTAGCCAGTCTAGAGTGGCGCTGTCAGGTAGAAACTTTGAGCCAGGAACCGAGCAGTGTGGCGGCACTTTACGGAAAGCCGGTGGTGGAAGCGGTGAGCGACCCCATGTTTCTGTTGACCTTACCAGAGTCGGTACAGTTGATTCAAACCACATCCCGCGCTCAGTTGTTGCGAGAAACCGCTTTAGCGATCGCAACGGCGATACACAACGGACAGGTGCAGCCTCAGGAAGTGGCAGTGATTGCCCCTGGTTTGGATGCGATCGCCCGCTATACCTTAATCGAAATCCTCAGCAGCCAGGATATCCCCGTCCAAACCTTGAGCGAACAGCGCCCCCTGAATGCTTCCCCCACGATCCGGGCACTGCTGACGCTGCTGGCGCTCGTTTATCCAGGCTTGGGGCGACTGGTAGACCGGGATGCCGTGGCGGAAATGCTGGTGGTACTGAGTCAGGAGTCCGGATTCAGGAGTCCGGATTCAGGAGGTAGCACCCATTCATCCCCGATCGTTCATCCTTCATCCTTCAAGATTGACCCAGTCAGGGCGGGTTTATTAGCCGATTACTGCTATTCCCCCGATCCAGAGCAACCCCGGTTGCTGCCGGTGACGTATTTCCCCCGCTGGGATCGGCTAGGGCACTCAGCCTGTGCTGCTTATGAAGAGATTTTGCAGTGGCTAGAAGTGCAACGAGGTCAGCTGGAACAGCGTCTGATTCCCAACTGCGTCGCCCTGCTTGACCGGGCAATTCAGCAGTTTTTGTGGAAAGGCAGCAATCTCCCCTACGACCAGCTAGCCGCCTTACGCGAACTGATGGAAACCGCCCAACACTACTGGGAAGTTGATGGACGGTTGCGGCAGAGCGATCGCATTGAAACCCCAGATTACACCACGATCGATCGGTTTATCTGCTTGTTGCGTCGCGGTACTGTCACCGCGAACCCTTACCCTGTGCGCCCCCTCGGTCTTGACCGTCACGCCGTGACTTTGGCAACCATCTTCCAATATCGGGCGGCTCGTCGGTTCCACCGATGGCAATTTTGGCTGGATGCCGGTTCGCACCTCTGGTCAAAAGGCGGTGCTGCCACTCTCTACGGTGCCCCTTTGTTTCTCAAGGATTGGTCGGGAGAGGCGCTAACCGAAGAAGATACTCAAGAAGCAGATGAGCAAAGACTGCGGCGGATTTTGCTGGATTTACTGGGGCGAGTGGGGGAGCGAATTTATCTGTGCCATAGCGATTTGGCGACCAATGGACAGGAGCAAACTGGCCCGTTATTGTCCTTAGTCAATGCTTCAATTCCTTTGAACCCTGATTATGCACTCAGCTAACCACGCGATCTTGGCGAGGTTTTTAGAGGGCATGGAGAAAAAGGGTGAGTATCCAGATATATGCCCAAGCCATCGGTATCCCGATAAATAATCCCGCGATCGCCCAGCCTCTTTGATGGGCTTTGAATTGTTCAATACTCCGCCATTTTTTACTTTTCCAAGCCCATTCATTGCCCTTAGAACCGAGGGCGAACCCCATCAACCAACCGATACTCGGTATCCAGGCTAAAAGTCCAATCCAAACATGATTGCTCAAAGGCCATAGATAAGGCATCAGAAATGCGCCCCAATTCCAACCTTTGATTTCATCAGGTACTGGTACTGTCTCATCCAATAAACCGCCTTGCCCAGAATTATTGACCAGGGTTGGTTGCTTTGAAGGTTGGATACCCGTTGAAGTTTTAATCCTTGTTCCTTCTTTAAGCGCTTTCAGGGCAGATTTTGCACTCGCGAACCGTTCCTCTGGAGCTGGTTCTGTTAACTTTTGAATCCAGCTAATGAATGGGGGACTGATGCTCACCTGCTCAGAAAATTGAATCCGCAAGTTCCGAGAAGGCAAATCTGCCGGTGCCGTACCTGTCAACAAATGAATTAAAGTGGCTCCCAGGGAATACAAGTCTGAAGCTGGAACAGACCTTCCGCCAAATTGTTCCATCGGCGCATAGCCGTAAGTTCCGACGACAGTAAAGGTAGCTCCCTCTTTCGCGGCTTTATCTTGCACCGCTCCAAAATCAACCAAATATACCTTGTCGTCATCACCCCAAATTAAATTGCTCGGTTTGATGTCTCGGTGTAGGACTGGGGGACTCAGCTCGTGTAGATAAATCAGAATATTCAGAATTTCCGAGGCAATCTTACGGACTTCCTTTTCAGTGAACTTTTTCCCTTGTACGAGTAATTCCTTCAGAGAGGTACCGGGGATGTGTTCTTGGACTAACCCGAACCAGAGCGATCGCTCATCGATACAAAAATCATCCCCATATTTAGGAATTCGGGGATGATTCAACTGCTTAAGGATTTGTGCTTCTCGCTCAAACAGTTTGAGATCGTCCCACTGTACCTCGCCGCCAAATGCGAGGAGTTTGACAACGACTAAATTTTTTTCTTCAGTTTCAATATCCGTCGCTAACCAAGTTTGTCGTCCCGCATTTTGTCCCAATCTTTGTTTGAGTTGATAACGCCCCTGTAATATCTGTTCGGCTTGCACCATTATTCGTTATTTTCCGTAGAAAGCTGAGATGAGGGATTTAGAAACTTAGTATTTGCCTTCACGTATACTGATAATTCGGTTTTTCATCTTGTCACAGCGCCCTTATCTACCTTCCTATCTGCTCTTTTGGTATCTCTAGTGTGCCCGCAGGACAGGCTGGTTTGCCATTGTTATAAATTGGCTCTGGGAGTTTGGTAGCACCAACAGCATTAGATTCACACAAAATTGCTATTGTTTTCATCTTGCCCTTAACAGCATCTGAGGATTTTGCAGGTACTATAAACACACCTCCAACATAGCTTTTGTTATTACGATGGGGTATTGCGTAGTTAAATGCAGCTTTACTCGCCAGCACACGAGTTGCATATTCGTAGTTTCCTTTCTGAGTTTTCATGCCAATTCCTAGTTTTTCAACCGAATTAGAAAATTCATTGTTTTCTATGAAATAAGCTTTCTGACCACGATTCATCGCCCCAACAGATTGTCTTGCTTCGGATTTTTCAATGATTGCCCGTTTGGCAAAAAAACTTGGCAGAGCAATAGCCGCGATGAGAGCCATAAAAGTAAATAATGGCAGCGCAGTTGAAAGTGCTAAACGACCATAACGAACCGAATTGCCATTTGCCTGAGCCTCTGTTTCGCTATCGGAGCTTTTAAAACTTTCCACTTGTTGCAAAGCTTCAAGTGCCTCGCGTGCCGTGCTGAATCGTTTTTCTGGAGCTGGCTCTATAAGCTTCTCAATCCAACTGCTGAAATTGGGATTGAGGCTGACTTTATCGCTAAATTGAATCCGCATCTGATGCTGCGGTAACTCAGAAGGCGGCGTTCCAGTTAACAAGTGAATTAGGGTGGCTCCTAGCGCATAAAGGTCTGATGCTGGAACTGCACGTCCCCACAACTGTTCTGGCGGCGCATAGCCACTGGTTCCTACCACAGTAAAGGTAACACCCTCTGCCTTAGCGCGGTCTTGAACCGCACCAAAATCAACCAAATAAAACTGCCGATCTTCCCCCAAAATTATGTTGCTAGGTTTAATGTCTCGATGTAATACAGGTGGACTTAATTCGTGCAGATAAATTAGAATTTCTAGGATGTCCGTGGCAACATAGCGTACCTGCTCTGGTGTAAATTTTTTGCCTTTATCTAATAGCTGGCGCAGGGAACTGCCGGGAATGTAATCCTGCACTAATCCAAACCAAGGTAAGCCACCACCCGCCTGTTTAGTGAGAGAAAAATAATCTCGATAGGTTGGAATTCTGGGATGGTTTAAGTTTTTCAAAACTTGAGCTTCCCGTTCAAAAAGCTTGAGTTCCTCCCACTGCATTTGAGGACTGAAAGCTAGCAATTTAACAATTACCGATTCGCTGGGTTCTGCTTCTAAATCTTCTGCCAGCCAGGTTTGACGCCCTGCATTTTGTCCCAGTTGTTGTGTGAGCTGATAGCGACCCTGTAAGACTTTTTCTGCTTGCAGCATGGTAATTTTCCTTGATTAGTTGCATTTAAGGATTACAAATACCTAGTTTGGGATGGCCCTTGGTCATTCGCTCCTATCTCAGCCAGTCTTGGATCTGTCGAGCTATCCAGTTACGTTCAGGTTCAGTCAGGTTCTGAGCGAAACAGTATTTCAGCAACCCTGTTTCGAGAGTGACTCCTTCTAAAGGAATTGCTTCAACATTTTTGATGCTGGAAATTTTCCCCCGATGGCTAAGATATTTCAACCCAAACAATTCCCTTTTAATTACAAAGTTATCTTGATAGAATTCGATGCAATAATCTCCCCAATAATTGAGCAGGGGCCATTTCAAATCAGCTGGAATTTTCCACAATTCATTGTGTAGGCTCATCCATAGCCGACCCAAAAACAGCGTTGATAGAATGGGTAAAATCAAAAAAAATATTAAATGAATCGATGACAACACGGACAAGAGCATATAAAATATTAAGAAACCTAGCCATAACAGCAATAAACCTAGCAGAAATAGAGAGATGACAGAGGTCGCTACTAGCATCAATTTCCCTGTAAAGGTGAGAATGTCTGTAAGTAGCAATATTCCCCGTCCAGGAATTTTGATTTTTAACTGGGTAGAAGACTTCCAAAGCTGAACGCGACTGCCAACAGGCTGACGGATTTGTTGCAGGAGAGCGTTGAGAGAACGATTGGCTTTAAGGTCTTCTAGTGCTTGACGGGCAGTGCGATATCGTTGCTCTAAATCGGGTTCGGCGATCGCTTCAATCCACCGGACAAAATTGGAGTTAAGGCTAACCCTGTCGCTAAAGTGAATCCGTAGATTCTTTTGAGGCAAATCTGCCGGGGCGATGCCGGTTAACAAATGGATCAAAGTTGCCCCCAGCGCATACAAGTCGGATGCCGGAACTGCCTTTCCCCAAAATTGCTCTAGCGGCGCATAGCCAGTCGTTCCCACCACAGTGAAGGTGACTCCCTCCGCCACGGCAGAATCTTGAACTGCGCCGAAATCCACCAGATAAATTTGTTCATCTTCTCCCCAAATCAAGTTGCTGGGCTTGATGTCGCGGTGTAGCAACGGCGGGCTTAACTCGTGCAGATAGGTGAGAATATTCAGCACCTCGGTGGCAATCTGCCGCACCTGGGCTTCGGTAAAGCGTTTGCCCTGTTTCAATAATTCTTGCAGGGAAGCACCGGGAATGTATTCTTGCACCAATCCAAACCAGCACAAACCAGCGCCAACCTGTTTATCGAGGGAAAAATAATCTCGATACCGGGGAATTTTGGGGTAATCGAGATTTTTCAAAACTTGCGCTTCACGCTCAAATAACTTGAATTCGTCCCACTGCATCTGGGGGCTGAAGGCTAGCAGTTTGACGATGACTTGTTGTGGCGGTGATGCCTCAATGTCAGTTGCCAGCCAGGTTTGACGCCCAGCATTTTGTCCTAATTTTTCTTGAAGTTGATAACGCCCTTGCAATACCTGCTGTGCTTCCAGCATCTCGCCCTTGGTTCCTTAGCGCCGTATGTACTCCAATTTAGCTAGCGATCGCTCTAAGCGCTACCGTTTCGCTACCACCCCGTCAGGTGTCCACTCTATTTCACTTA
>NZ_JACJOQ010000613.1:0-5784 GCF_014695635.1 Coleofasciculus sp. FACHB-712
GCAATTAAACCAATTGCCACTAAATCCAATAAATCTTCTAACGGCTGTTGGGGAACATCCGGCAAAGTTTCATAAAGTGCTTCTACTAACTTATAGGCAACTGCCACACCCGAAAGGTGAAACATCGGATGATCTTTGGATAAATAGCGAGGGTTGATGATAGCTGTCAACGCTGGACGTTCCTCTGGCAGGGTGTGGTGATCCGTGACAATTACATCAATCCCCAGTTGATGGGCATATTCAATTTCCTTCAGATTTGTGCTGCCAGTGTCGCAAGTTACAATTAGCTTCGTTCCATCCTGGGCAAGGGCGTCAATTCCCCGTTCATTGAGTCCATGAGACTCCGTTAAACGATTGGGAATGTAATAAACTAGCTGCTGCTGCTGGGCAAAAAACTGTCCCAGTCCATCCCAGAGAACCGATGTTGCCGTAATCCCATCAGCATCAAAATCTCCCCAAATGGAAACTTTTTCCCCCGCGTTACGGGCTTTTATTAATCGTTCTACAGCCCATTGCATTTCCTGCCCAAATTCAAAGGGACTTGCCGGGTGATACAACTGAGAATTTAAAAACCCCGACAATTGCTGGATATCGCGAATCCCCCGTTGCCACAACAGCTGTGCGGCATAATGTCCGGGTAATCCTGGGGCGTGGCGTCTGACTTCGTCAATAAATCCCGCCGGTGGTTCAACCGTTGATTGGATTTGCCATTGAAGTTGCTGCTGTGACATTTTTCTTTTTATCCCTCTTTCTGGCATCCTATCTCACAATAATTGCCTCGCGAAGAGATAGGGATGCTATAGATGGCAACTAAAAAACAAAATAGGATTGCAGATGTGTTGATAAAGGGATATGAATCTGGCATCAGCATTTAGCTGAAAATTCATACAACTACAACACTTTCTACTTTCTAATAATAATAGGAGTTACGCAGAGATCCCCCTTGCATCCCCCGATAAATTGGAGGCAATAGACGGAGCTGTTGTAGATATAAAGTGAAATGGGATAAAAATGCCGCCACAGCCTGATTAGACGCTGGGTACTAAAAGGATGTTTTAAAAGGGGAGGCTGCGGTAAGAAAGCTCACAAGGCTTAAGCTGAAATATTGTAGATACCCGCACCTTGTGAGCAAATGACTAAAGCATATCCTAGTAATCTGACGTGTGTTCAGTGGGAATTAATTGCAGACCTATTTCCGTCAGTAAAACCAGGTGGATGGAAGCGCAGTGTAGCTTTGTTGGCGGTGGTCAATGCAATTCTCTATGTACTGTGTCAGGGTTGTACCTGGCGAGCTTTACCAGGTGATTTTCCAGCTTGGTCAACCGTCTATGGTTATTTCTGGAGATGGAGCCAAGATGGTACTTGGTTGAAGATTCACGATCAACTTTATCAGTGGGTTCGGGCCGCCGCCGGAAGGGAACCTAGTCCATCAGAAGTTGCTGCTCGTGTGCCAATCAGTAGAAACAGCAACAATGATTTCAATAGATGTGGGTTATGACGCTCTTAAACAGATACACGGGCGTAAACGACATCTGACGGTAGATTTGTTAGGGTTGGTTTTGCGCGTCTTGGTCACATCTGGTAGTGTTCCGGAGCGTCAAGGAGCTAAAAAAGTCCTTAGAGGATGTTTTATAAAGTCTCCTTGACCGACTTTGACTAGCTCAACTACTGAGGGTTTACTACGGTAGATTGAGCATTTGAGGCTACTTAATCTCCTACTAAGGTAGCTTTCAGAACTTAAGTTGACCCTTTTAAAACATCCTCTCAGTGGCAGTAACCAGTAACTACTACATTAACGATGTGGACAAACTATACAAATAGGCGTGAGAGCAAAACCTCTTTGGGCATCAACTGAGTAATTTTATCTTTGACGCTTCAGATGAAAACTTGTCCCCAATGCAGTTCTACTCTCTGCCATTGTGTTGCGTTTGAGTTTGGGTCGAAAACAATCGCCCGGTAGCCTATCTCAAGCCGACAGCATTATTAATTTGAAATTCATCGCGCTGCCCTCTGGAAAAATATTGATAAAAAGAGTGCAAACAATCCCAGCACAATCCCAATCCAAATCAACGAATTAACTATTTTTTGGATTGGTGTTTCAAGTGAAGAGGCTTCTTCAGGTTGACTGGGTGTAGCATCAACCAGCGACAGAGTGGAGTCCCAAATAGGATTTCCGTGAATGGTGCCATGATTAGCATTGCTAGTTTTGTCATGGGCGATCGCACCCTCTCCTTCGTTCAACGGCCAATAGCTCACCAACCCTGCTTCATCTCCCCTCAGACGACGTGGCATACTCTCTTGAATCTCTGCCTGGGATAGCACTTTGTTCCAAACACGGGCTGCCGTGATTTGACCTTTAAAGAAGGAGCCAGAAAAATGAGACCCAATTGTGAGGGTGCGGTCTGAGGGAGTAAACGGTGGTACATTACTGGCTTGGCTGATGAGATGACCATCTCGATACAAACACATGATTTGTGTTTGGTTATCATAGGTAACAGCCGCATGAATCCAAGTATTAGCTGGGCTGGCGCTAGAATCTTTCACAAGCCACCACTTCTTGTTATGTCCAGATGCCAGACATCCGCCATTGGGCATAAATAAGGCATGGTCATGCCCAGAAAGGATGTTGTTGTACTGCGCCAGTGGTTCAGAGAGCTTCACCCAGGCTTCCTTGGTATAAGAGCTATTGACAATCCCTTCAGGACAGGTGATGAAATCATCTTGACCATCAAAGGTCAGCACATATTCAATAACAGGCTCAAGCAGGATTTTCTGATCTTTGGTGGGTGAAGTGGATGCTTCTTCGTCTTCAGATGGGCTGGGTGTAGCATCAACCAACGACAGAGTGGAGTCCCAAATAGGATTTCCGTGAATGGTGCCATGATTAGCATTGCTAGTTTTGTCATGGGCGATCGCACCCTCTCCTTCGTTCAACGGCCAATAGCTCACCAACCCTGCTTCATCTCCCCTCAGACGATGTGGCATACTCTCTTGAATCTCTGCCTGGGTGCGCTCGCGGCTCCATAACTGCACCTCTGCCAGTCTACCTGGATAGAATAATTGCGAACCACCCAAGGAGCGACCCAGTCCCGCCTTAGCTGCTGGGGGGATAGGCATCGTTCTATTTGTTGCCTGATGCCACAATTTTCCATTGAGATAAATTTTCATCGCCCCGGTAGTCGCGTTTTTGGTAAACGCCCAATGTGTCCATTTGCCCTTGCAATCAGCCGCGTCAATATGCTTCGCCAACCGATCAAAATTGTTAACATGGGGATCGTTATTGCCACAATCAAAGTAAACCGCACTGTTACTCCAGGGTAAATGGACATTCAGTATTCGTTGATTGTTCGCACACCATACCTCGATTACTGAATTCCCTTGCGGTAGTGCTTCTCCGCCATAAGCCCAAAAACTACAAGTGATTTCCTTGCCCCAGGGAATACTTGCTGGAGGCAATTCCACCCAATCATCTTGACCATCAAAGGTCAGTACATATTCAATAACAGGCTTAAGGGGTGCTTCCTGGTTTTGTTTGGATGACTTAGCCATAGCTGTAACCGTTTTAATTGAGTTTTTTATGGTGAATAGAAGCGGAAAACTGAAGCAATTGAACTACACAAATGCACCCCCGCCAAAGGCGTGAAAGCATCCACAGCCAGACGTTTTAAGTTGGTTATAGGTGCGATACTCAAACGCTGCTGGATCGTTGTAGTTTGCGCCATGCTGCAATTTCATCCGCACGTTTACCAACTCCTCTACGAAGCCGTGAACTACATCAACGGCTTCGTGCGTCTGAATTCAATCGGGACCTTTGACGGGAGGAGATTGTTTGGGGAGTTTCATAGTTTGGTTCCTTTGGGTGAATTGAGGCGTGGGCAACAACTTGGACGACTTCGCCCGCAAGTATCGAGGATTTTGCAAGCGCTACAACCCGAAAAGTAAGCCAGCTAGAAAGTGCGGTTGGGGGAATACGGTTTCCTAGATTTTTGCCTGGTCATAAGTTATAGAAATAGATAAATTTAGGTTAATCAAGAAATTGTAACGTTTCTTCGTATCAATGAATACTTATTGGTAATAGCTGAATATCAGTGTAGTTGCGATGTTACAACAGCATCCAAAAGTAAGATTAATTGATGATGTACGCCACAGCATTGACGGCTTGCGCCATCGTATAAGCTAAATCGAGTTGGGGCAGATTGAGGCGAGCGTCGTGAAACATGGGCATACTTAACCCTTTGCATTTAGGAGCAATCCCCATGACTGGACTACCCGGCTGATCAAAAATGACGCTGGCGACATGAGTGCCGTGAAGAAACATCCCGCCATTTGGTCAAACCAACTCTGCTATTTTCTTGAGCCGTTCTCGCGATGGTTTGGCTCAAGAGATTGACAATTGGGCGGTAGGCGAATGCGAATACGGTCAATTGGTAGCAACTAGCCACGAAATGCTAATTGTCGTCATTCAGTTTTTGATTATTTGCTAACAATTAGTGATCCAACAAAATTATTCGTCTCAAATGGATTGCGAAGCTGTCTGCCAGCTAAACTTGCTACTCTAGCGTTTGTTCGACGACGTTTGCGTGTTTTTTTCATTTGGGTGACTCCTATTTCTTTCTAGCCTGCAATGCTTCCAGAGTTCCCAAAGCTTCCTTGTCAATTTGATGATTTTGAAAGATTGCTTCCTAAGAGGATGTTTTAAAAGGGTCAACTTAAGTTCTGAAAGCTACCTTAGTAGGAGAATAAGTAGCCTCAAATGCTCAATCTACCGTAGTAAACCCTCAGTAGTTGAGCTAGTCAAAGTCGGTCAAGGAGACTTTTAAAACATCCTCTAAGTGCATAATCACGACAGACAGAACTGGGACAAAAGGCGATCGCGCGATCGCCTTTTTGGAGGGTGCGTTTCTCTTAGCACCCTAAATTCGCAATCTAATGAGGTAAAACCTGTTTCAATGCGTCCAGGAGGCGATCCACAGTCTCTGGACGGCTGTTGAAGCCCATAAGACCCACACGCCAGACTTTACCTGCGAGTTCGCCCAGTCCGCCCCCAATTTCGATATTGTGTTCGTTGAGGAGTTGACGCGCGATCGCTTTGCCATCTACACCCTCTGGAATGCAAACAGTGGTCAGCGTTGGCAGGCGAAACTCTCGTTTAACGTGCATAGTAAGTCCTAAGTTTTCTAAACTTTCCCAGAGATACTCGACGTTCTTTTGATGGCGCGTCCAGCTATTTTCGATTCCTTCTTCTGCAATCAAACGCAACGCTTCCCGCAGAGCATAGTACAAGTTAATCGGGGCAGTGTGGTGATAGGTGCGTTCCTTACCCCAATACTTACTCAACAACGTCATATCTAAATACCAGTTAGCCACCTTCGTGCCACGTTGTTGCAATTTCTCAATTGCACGGGGACTCATCGTAAACGGCGAAGCACCGGGAGGACAACCTAACCCTTTCTGGCTACAGCTATAAGCTAAGTCAACCTTCCACTCATCCAGAAACAAGGGGACGCCCCCCAGACTGGTAACACTATCCACTAATAGCAGACAGTCAAATTCACGGCAGAGGTCGCCGACTCCTTCCAAGGGTTGGCGTGCCCCCGTGGAGGTCTCGGCATGGACTAAAGCCAGAATCGCTGGGCGATGAGTTTCTAAGGCGGTTCGGAGTTCGTCTATGGGGAACACTTGCCCCCAAGGTTTGGTAATCGTTCGCACATCCGCACCATATCGTCCTGCCATATCCACGAGGCGGTTGCCAAAGTACCCGCTAACGCCCACTAGAACCACATC
>NZ_JACJOQ010000614.1:0-11662 GCF_014695635.1 Coleofasciculus sp. FACHB-712
GTAATAGAGCTAAAGCCATCTTGCAATTGTCCCAACTTTGCGGCGGTCAGATTCAAACTATCGGTTACAGGAGTCGCATTCCCAACCTGAATATTTTTCGATGCTGTTGCGGGTGCCAGTCCAATTTGGTATCCCGCACCGCTGACTGCCCCATTAAAGTTAATCTCGTCTGCGGTTAGGGTTGCATTGTTACTCAGCGTCACAGGGGTATTGAAACTGATGGTGCTGCCGCTGGTTGTGGTAACGTTGCCGTTCAGGGTGAGATTGGAGGCACTATTGACACTCAAATTTCCAATAGGTGTAATATTGCCGACAGCGTTCCCAAATGTAATGTTACCCGTGTCTGCATTCAGCGTCAGATTTTGACCGCCTGCACCCGTGCCATTGACCGTTCCGGTGATTTCGATGTTACCGTCCCCATAACCAGAACCATAACCATAACCAGTACCACCGATTGTGGTGAATGTGGCGTTGTTACTGAGCAAGACATCGCCAGTGAGGGTGATAGCAGATCCGGAACCATAAGCACCGCCAGAGGAATTGAGATCGCCTCCAATTGCGATTTTGCCACCTGCACTCGTTATCAGGTCAATATTTCCACCATTAAAAAAAGTAGAACTGGCGTTGAGGATGCCTGTAGTAATGTTGCCAGTAGCATCAATGTTGATATTCCCGCCTTGGGTGGTAATGGTAGTCGCGCTACTGTTGAAAGTGTTGCTCAGGCTACTGAAGTTACCGCGACCCGTATTAATGGGAGCATTAATTGTTACATTGTTGGCTCGACTTCCCGCACCACCTTGACCCTGAAGCACTAGATTCAGCCCAAAACCAGTGCCGGTGATTGAGCCATTGAGGGTAATGTTATTGGCTGCTTCCAGGGTGAGAGTGACAGTGCCAAAAGAATATCCTGCACCAATATTTACCCCCGGCAGTAGAGTAATGTTACCATCCTGACTACCTGTAGTTCCCGTCGTGATAGTGACGTTAGTTCCTCCATTCAGCGAACTCTCAATAGTTGCCTTATCAACTACTGCCTCATCACCAGTGGGAGTGAAAATATTTTCAGGAAATCCTCCACTAAAAATACCGTTACTGGTTGGAGCTGCGGCAATTATAACGTTACGAGGATCGAGCAGCCAAGTGCCGGGAAGACCTTTGGGGGCGCTGGCATCCGCTGCTTTGGTGACATCCAGGTAAACTTTGCCGGAAGTTTCGATAAATCCGCCGTTACCGCCTTGTGCGCCGCCACGGGCACTAATGGTGCCATAGGTACGAGTGGCTTGATCTGACCAGACAATGACTTTACCGCCATTGCCATTAGTAATGGCATCGGCATTGAGTGTCACATCTGCGCCGACAAAGGTGAAAGCAGCATTGGGTACGCTACCTTTCCCCAGATAATCTCCGCCAATCAATACTTGACCGCCGCCTGCATCTCCGGAGGCATTCACACTGGCGTTCTCGACTAAACCAACTTGATTACCTAGTACAGCTACTGCGCCGCCAATACCAACTTGAGTGTTAGAGGTATCCAGCTTCCCGGAGACAATTGCAGTTCCCGGTTCTGTGGGAATGGTAATACCCGATCCGCTTAGCACCACTTGTCCCGCACTGTTGACGGTCATTTTGGTGGCATTGGCGACACCTCCACCGGAGAGTAATTGCGGCAGTGAGGGAGGATTTGATAACTGGGCATTAAAGCTGGAAGGTAAGACAGAGGGCTGAATTTCTAAACTCAGCACGTTTCCTGCTTGCGAAATCTGTACCGTCTTCTTGCCTGGGACGGCGGCTACGGTGATATTACCTGTTGGTGCTTTGAGTTCTCCGGTGTTGACGACAGTTCCGCCGATAAGAGTGAGATTTTTTCCCTCTCCCACCGTTAAATTCCCAGCGTTGATAATGCTACCCGGCTGAGATGTGGTAAAGGCAAAGAGATTGGGCGTGCCTACCAAGTTGGCGTAGTTATTAGGATCGAAGGCATTGAACCAATTGTCACCAATCCCTATTCCGGTGGCGGTGGTGGCGGTGAAGCTTCCTGGTACGTTCAAAGTGGCACCCGAACCAAACACAATGCCAGCCGGGTTCATCAAGTATAAGTTGGTGGAGTTGCTGCCGGAAACTTGGATAAGTCCGTTAATAATAGAAGGGTTGCCACTCGTGACGCGACCCAAAATATTGTGGATAGATGGGTTAGAAAGAAAGTTGGCAATTTGATTTTGTTCTAAGCCAAATTCGTTGAAGCTGTGGAAAAGATTTCCTCCATCGGCTGAAAGTTTTCCACCAGTAATATTGAATTGATTGCCAGAGGTGGTGACATTGGTGTTGGTGCCGTCAGGTGCGGTGGTAATTGATTGTGCTTGGGCAAAAGTTGGAGAAAGGCTACAGGTGAGGGCGAGAAGGCAAGAGGCGATGTTTTTAGCAATCGGTAATCGAGAATTAATAATTGAGAATTGGTAATCGAGGATTGATTGCTTTTTGCGAACTAATAGGACTTTGGAGTTGAAGGGAAAATGGCTGAGGATGTACAGTTTTACAGAGAAGCGATCGCTTAATCCTCTCCTTTGCAGTGCCCGTGCGATCGCTTTGCAGGCGTTTTTCGCCTGTTGCTTGGTATAGGTGTGCGAGTCACTCGCCTGATGGCAACGATAGTAGTAAAGTGGCTTGTTGATATGCCGTACTTCGGCAACTTCTGACAGCTTCAGGCACAGATCGTAGTCTTCAACGTAGTCGAAGGACTCTTCGATTCCCCCCACTTGGTCGAAGAAACTGCGACGCATCAACCGGAAGTGAAAGGTCATAAAATCGAGCAAAAGCCGCTCTTTGGAGTAGGGGATGCGACAGCGCTTCCCGTAGTCGATGACTTTGCCGCTTTGGTCGATGTCGATGTAGTCGGTGTAGACAAAACCTACCTCCGGGTTCACCTCTAGCACAGCTGCTGTCTCTTGCACTGCTGTGGGCGCAAGCAAATCGTCACTATCTACCAAACCGATGTAGGTGCCGGTGGTTTGCGCGATCGCTGCTTGCAAGGCGCTGACTCGTCCTTGATGTTCTGCTGCAACTACCCGAACTCTGCGATCGCGGGCTTCGTATTCACGGGCAATTTCTACAGTTCTATCTGTAGAACCGTCATCCCACACCAGTAGCTCAAAGTCTTGCCTAGTCTGCGCCAGAATACTTTCAATCGTGGCAGCAAGATAAAGTTCCCGGTTGTATGCCGTGATGACTAGGGAAATGGGTACGAACATGGGAAGACTCCGGAGGTGTTAACTCTCGTTGCCGAAAGTCATGCGAGTGCTAACTAAATTATTTTCTTTTCTAGAATACTCCTATGGATAGTTGCATTGGTGAACTTCTTTATACAATTCCTCCTAGAGATTTGCCTCACATCATGCTCCGGGCGGGCGGTTGAAACCGTACAGCGACAGCAAGCACACAAACGAAACCTGCCGGGAGCAGGTTACATTTGTATCGATCGATCGCTGAAACTCTAAAAATCTACGCCACGCTTCAAGTCCACCCCTCTGTCAGCGTAATGCTTATGGCAAATCATCTCTGAATGGACGCTGGCAAGGTCAAAATACGCCGGACGATTTAGACAGCGCCCCGTGATAATCACTTCCGTGTCGCGGGGTTTGCGTAGCAGTGCGTCTACGATTGGTTGTTGATCCAGCAGTTCTAAGTCAACTGTGGGATTGAGTTCGTCCAAGATAATTGTCTTATAAAGCCCAGACGCGATCGCTGCCCTAGCAATTTCCCAACCGCGTTCAGCTTCCACATAGTCTAGTTCTTGCTGTTGTCCGCGCCAGACAATCGCATCCTGTCCGCAGCGCTGATGATCGACTAAGTTTGGGTAACTTTGTTGCAAAGCTGCGATCGCGGCATCCTCAGTATATCCAGTCCCACCTTTGAGCCACTGCATAATCAACACTCGGTGCGACTGATCCTGACTAATCCCGCGCCCAATCGCCTGCAATGCTTTACCCAATGCGCTAGTAGACTTGCCTTTACCAGCACCCGTGTAAATTTCTATCCCCTGTAAAGGCAGGGAAACCCCGTCCCTACCTTCGGTAATCGGGTGGTGCGGCTTCATCTCAGAGTGCAAATCCGCAATTTCTAGCAGTTGTTGGGGGGCAGCCCGACCTGTAACAATTACTTCCAACTCCTGCGGTTTATGCTTGAGCGTCCGAACCACTTCCTCCACTGGCAACAAACCCAAGTCCAGTAACGGGTTCAGTTCGTCCAGAACTAGGACAGAATAGAGGTCAGAGGCGATCGCGCCTTTTGCCACATCCCAACCGCGCTGCGCCTCCTGTCGGTCAAAGCGCGTTATTTCCTCCGCACCAAAAAATTCTGACCGCCCTGTGCGAACTTGGTCAATCAAGTGAGGGAAGCCCTGTTGCAAGGCAGCGATCGCCCCATCTTCATCGTAGGAGCGTCCCGGTCCTTTGAGAAACCGCAACAGCAGCACTCTCGTTGCTAAATCAGTATTAATTCCCAGCCCAATTGAGCGTAACACCACGCCCAGCGCTGCCTGGGACTTTCCCTTCCCCGCCCCATCGTAAACATGAATCTGACCGACGAGACGCTCAGAACGCACTTGAGCCGTGCGAATGCCGATCCCCATTCTACTCATAATTCTCATGAATCTTAGCTGTCACAAACTGTTAACAATAGCAGCTTAGAAGGGTAAAGTGAAAAGAATCAAGAGTAGCCGTTCCACAAAAGCTAAAGTTGAGACTCGAAATAGGTAGTAGGGGATAGGGAGTCAATTGTCCATCATTCAGTTATCAGTTCTTTTTTCTCTTCTACTGAGTTATTTCTCGCGCTAAACTACCCACCCCTCTACTTAATTTAGGAGTATTCCAAATATGCTTTCTTTACATAAAAGGTTCCTTGATATTCCCAAGTTTGCAGGATAATAGAATTAAAAAGCAAGCTGCCATCAACAACATCAAAATTTACGTCTAAACTTAATTAAACAGGTTTCAGAGAGACAACCTTATGCTTGCAAATGTTTTCCCGCTTCAAACGATTTTATTTCAATTTTTATTGCTGTTGGTTGGAATTGCGATTGAATCATTCATTTTATACCGACAATTAAATCTTAGCCAAAGAAGAAGCATTGACTATGCCATTTCGATTAATTTATTTTCAACAATTTTGGGTTGGGTAGTTTTCTTTTACGTACATCCTTGGCTTCCCCGGTCACTGAAATCTCAGTTAATCAGTTATATCTTTTTTGATCGATTCTTTCCATTTGCTCAGTCGTCCAATATTGTAACAGAACTAATCTTAAGTGGCTTTGTTGTCTTCTTTGCCACCTTTATCGTTAAACTGAAAGGATTAGAACTTTTACAAATGTTACTTGAAACACCGTCTTATGGGGAAAGACAAAACCAAGAAAAGTTCAACCTACAAGATTTTCGACTTCTTACTTTTAATTCCAACCCTCTTTTAACTAATACTATTTTTCAGGCTAATATCTACAGTTTTGGGGGATTCGTGTTGCTTCTATTTATTCGGACTCAATTTAGTTAAACTACAAACATTTTTTGAGTTAATCATCTTTTGATAGATGAATTTAAATTTTAGTTACGACCAATTTATCAAGTTAGGATTAACTTAATAAAGACTTACAAAGAATATGGCATCGATTCTTGATTTTTTTATTTTCAAATACTTAATTAATACTTTTAAAGTATTATGGAAATCCCTAGCTCCTTCCCGTGCTTATTCCTGGAAAACGTTTATTTATCTCAGTTTCTTTTCTTGGGTGATGTCATTTTTTGCAACTGACTTAGTACATGATATTATCACTCATTGCGGTTGGTTATTTTTAATTATTGGAGTGAGCTGGGCTACAACAGAGAATCCAATAAAAATTTGGGGTATTCCGATTGGTTCTTGGATTACGGGTGCCTTAATCTGTATGTTTTTATTTGGCGATTGGACTGGGAGTATCCCACCGATTGCTTTAATAGTTTGGCCTACGCTTTCATCAGTAATTGCTGTGTTTCCAACCTTTTTTGATGAAAGATTTAGATTAAAAGTACCGGCGCTGCAATTTCGTCAAAAAAGTGTTATTTTGATTGGCAGCAATATGGTAATTAGCTGCTGGATTCAATTTTATTTTATTAGTCAAGATTGGTTAGAACAATATCCTACCTTGCTGTCGGATCATTTTGGGAAAACCACAATGGTATCCCAGTCAGCATCTCAATCAACAAGGACTCTTAGAGGTACGGTTATTTTAGAATTTATGGAACCCTTGATCGTACAAGAATTAGAAAATAAACCTTGGTCGGAAGTGGAGCGATGGCTGCTAGAACCACAACCGCGTATAGAAGCAATTCGGGCAGAAGCCGCAAAAAAAATTCCGCTTGTGGAAGAAGATTTTTGGTGGCGTTATACCTATAATATTGGTTCGATTAACTCAGGATACAATTTACAATTACGCGCAATTTGGCAAGGTCCTCGTTCGCAAACCGAAGCATATTATGTGGAAAAAAACTGTCAAATTACTCAAAGCTATCAACCAATAGTAACTGGAGCAAGGACGACGCCTAGCCAGACAGCAGCACAAAATATTGCGGTTGCACAAGTCAATTGTCAGCCTATCAGCGAACTAAAAAGCTATGAATGATGAAGACTCTCTCTAAAACTTATCAATAGAGCTAGGAAGTGGCTGCTCGTGGAAGATAGTTGATCGCATAAAGAATTAACTATTAGTAACAAAAGAGTTATTTTTTATTCGTGCCAAGGATAAAATATAAATCGTTGAGAGAAATCATCAATGATGATTTAGAAGGACGATGAGTTTAAGCACAGTAAAATCGAGGAAAATAAATGTGTTTCGGGCAGCGATCGAGAGTTTAAAGAGAATTTGGGCGATCGCAGTGAATGGGTTTCGGGAAGTCATCCGCGATCGCGTTCTCTATATCATCGGTTTGTTTGCGCTGTTAATGGTGGTGGCGTGGCGGCTGTTGCCGGAAGTGGCAGCAACAACAGAAGATAAAATTCTTAAAGATGTTGGATTAGCAGCAATGGATGTACTGGGAACCATTGTTGCTGTATTTGTCGGGACTGGATTGATTAATAAAGAAATCGAAAAGCGCACTGTCTTAGTGTTAATTCCCAAACCGCTCAGTCGCGCCGAATTTATTATTGGCAAACATCTGGGGCTATCAGCCGTTTTAGGCGTCTCGATCGCAGCGATGACGGCAATTTATCTTGGCATCCTCAGTTTAAGTAAGATTTCTTACCCGCTAGGTAGCATTCTGATTTCGGCGCTGTACTTGTTTTTTAAGCTATCTTTACTGACTGCTGTCGCGTTGATGTTTGGCGTCTTTACAAGTTCGCTGTTAGCGACCTTGTTTACATTTGCAGTGTATTTGATGGGACATTCCAGCCGAGATTTAGTAGAGCTGGGAAAATTAAGTCGGAATGTAGACATCGAACGGATCGTAAATGCTTTATATGTGGTACTGCCAGATTTATCTCGGCTAGACCTCAAAAATCAGGCGGTTTATGGTCTTTTGCCTTCTTCCTCGGCGCTCCTAACCGATGCTTTGTATGGTTTGGTGTATACCGTCCTCCTCTTAGCGATCGCTATCATAATTTTTTCGCGACGTGAGTTTTGAGCTGCCTCGCGATACAAACTAGCTAGAAGAAGCGCGAAAGTAAAAGAAGCAAACCCGTCCCTAATCCTTCGTCCGTTACTCCTTGTTTCCAGCTCGTACTTCGCCTCGTGATGCCACAACTGCAACAAGCTCCGTCCCCAGATGCCCTCCGCCTCTTGATCGTGATAGCTTCAAGCGCGGATGTCGGGCTGATTACAAATCCACTGCGGGAAGCGGACATTGATTTTACTTACGAAATTGCCGCTACATCTGCCGCTTGTCGAGAACAATTGCAGCAAAACACCTACGATGCAGTGTTGTCAGTCCAGGGGAGCGGGGATGCTAGCTCAATGACAGATAGGAAGGCTGGGAGGCAGGGAAAACTAGAAAATTCCCCTTCTCACCCCCTCACAGATGTCCCAAGCTCCTTAGAAGCATTAGAGTTAGTCCAACAATCCGGGCAGTTTATTCCTTTGATAGCGATCGCGCCGGAAGCTGAAATCGCCGATGTTGGCTCAGAACAGATGAAACATCTGCCAGAGATTTTGATGCGATCGCTCCACGAATTTGAACAACACCGAATCGAGCGCGATCGCATTGTCAAAATTCAGCAGCAAGCTCAGCGAGAGGCAATTATCAACCGCATTGTGCAAGCAATGCGAGAAACGCTGGTTCTGGAGGAAGTGCTGCAAACCACCGTCAATTTGCTGCACGAAGCGCTCAACCTCAGTCGGTGTCTAATTTTTCTGCCCGATCCCAATCAACAAATGCAGGCTTGCCTTGCTAGCGAATCTACCCCTCAAAGGCAGAGCCTGATTGGCGTCTATTGCGACTTCTATTCCTATTACCATTCCTCCCTTGCTCAAGGTGAGCCGCTGATATTCAACCAAATTGACGACCGCATCCCACTCAAACTGCAAGAATTAGCCAGAGAGTATGAAGTTTGCTCCATGCTGACGATGCCGATGTTGTATCAGCAATCCTTAGTGGGGGGGATTAGCCTGCATCAATGTGTTAGCGAACGGCAATGGACAGAAGATGAAATCGCTTTGGTAAGTGCGATCGCGGATCAATGCGCGATCGCCATCCACCAAGCGCAGCTGTTCGCTCAAGTTCAACAACAAGCAACGCGGGAGCGATTGTTAAATAATATCTGTCAGAGCTTAAATTCCAGCCTCGATCCACAATATATTTTGCAGGAAATTGTGAATCTAACTGGAGAGTTCTTCGGCGTTGATCGAGTCGCTATCTTTGCCTTAGAACCAGAGGAAATTAAGATTCTCAAAGAATGGCGAGTCAGCGAACAAGTGGTTTCCGTCTTGAACCTCAAATTTCCTAGATCGGAAAACCCCGATGTATTAGCTCCTTCCTCTAACTATTCGGTTCATCAAGTTTTTCATGCCCCCAAAATTGCAGACATCGCCTCTTCTCCCAACCGCGAAGAGCAAATTCGGCAGCTACAAATCCTGTCTATGGTAAGAGTGCCAATTTTTATTCGCGGTCAGATTTTTGGTGGCATTTCGTTACAATCCACAACCCGTTACCGAACTTTCACCGAAGACGAAATTCACCTTCTCGAAAGAATTGCTGACCAAGTGGCGATCGCGCTTTACAATGCCCAAAGCTATGAAGCAAGCGAGCAACTTGTCAAAGAACGTACCCAACAATTAGAGCAAGAAAAACAACTCTCAGAAGCCGCGAATCGTGCCAAAAGCGAATTTATCGCTACGATGAGCCACGAACTGCGAACCCCTCTAACTAGCATTTTGGGGCTTTCTCGCCTGCTAGTCGATCAAATTGTCGGATCGCTCAATGACAAACAGCAAGAATATCTTACTTTGATTACATCCGGCGGCGAACATTTATTGGAATTGATTAACGACCTTTTAGATTTATCCCTGATTGATGCCGGTCGAGAAGAATTCAGCCTAGAAATCCTGTTAGTGGAGGAAGTTTGTCAGGCGTCCGTTTCCGCCGTGCGCGAACAGGCGCAAAAGAAAGAATTGCAATTAATTGTAGAGATTTCCCCAGGCATCACCACCTGCGTAGGCGACCATCACCGCTTGAGGCAGATTTTAGTCAATCTGCTCTCTAATGCGGTGAAATTTACACACGTTGGCTCAGTTACGCTAAAAGTGGAAAAAACCGCAGACACTATCTTATTTTCAGTGATTGACACCGGAATTGGCATCGCCAAAGCCAATCATGCCACCCTCTTTGAACCGTTCCTACAGATAGATAGTGGTTTAAATCGTCAATATGAAGGAACGGGTCTCGGCTTAGCTTTATCCCGCAAACTGGCATTCCTTCATGGCGGCAATATCACCGTAGATTCAGAACTGGGACAAGGCAGCTGCTTTACTTTACACTTACCGATCCAGCCACCAGACGAATTGAATAAAGCTTGAAATTCGTTACGATCTGGAGAGTGCTGAGGACTTAGGACTGAGGACTGAGGGAAGGATGAAAAACTTCTCCCCATCTCCTCTGCACCATTTGGAGAGTGCTGAGGACTTAGGACTGAGGACTGAGGGAAGGATGAAAAACTTCTCCCCATCTCCTCTGCACCGGAAGCGCCTGAAGCACCTGAAGCACCTTTGCGTCCTCTGTGATTCGATTTTAAACAAACCATGATAAAGCAGAAACTTGAGCAACTAAAAACCCTCTTTGCAGAAATGGATCGGGCATTAATTGCCTATTCTGGGGGCGTCGATAGTACCTTGGTTGCCAAGATAGCTTACGACGTTTTGGGCGATCGCGCTTTAGCCGTTACCGCCGTTTCTCCCTCCCTCCTCCCGGAAGAACTCGAAGACGCCCAAATCCAAGCAGCCGCGATTGGAATTGCCCATCAAGTGATAAAGACGCACGAAATGGACAATCCTAATTACACCTCGAATCCTGTCAACCGCTGCTATTTTTGTAAAAGCGAACTTCACGACAACCTTAAACCCCTGGCACTTCAACTGGGTTATCCCTATGTTGTAGATGGCGTGAACGCCGACGATTTGGGGGATTATCGTCCGGGAATTCAAGCGGCAAAAGAGAGGGGTGCGCGATCGCCTTTAGCAGAATTAGGCATTACCAAAGCTGAAGTCCGCCAACTTTCTCAACACCTCGGACTTTCCTGGTGGGATAAACCCGCCCAACCTTGCCTAAGTTCCCGCTTCCCCTACGGCGAAGAAATCACCGTCAGCAAACTGCAACGAGTCGGACGCGCAGAAATCTATCTGCGTAAATTAGGATTAAAAAATCTCCGCGTTCGTTCCGAAGGTGATACCGCCAGAATCGAGTTACCGTCAGAACAAATTAAAGAATTTGTTCTTACCACCGATTTATCCACCCTGGTTTCCGCCTTTCAAGAATTCGGCTTTATTTACGTCACCCTCGATTTAGAAGGCTACCGCAGTGGCAAACTCAATCAGGTGTTACCACTGGCAGTAAAAGCCTAAAATTCTGGCGTTGTACAAAGTTAAGTTGTACAAAGTTAAATAGATTCTAGGGGATGGGGACGTGTCTACCACCTCAACGCCGATCGAGATTACGATCCCCCATCCTCTCAAAAGTTGCGATCGCTGCTAGCAACTAAATTAGGTTTTAATACAAATCCATCAACAATAATCACTCATGCCATAAGATAGTAGTTTTCTCGCAGGATGGGCACGACGCCCAAGAGTGCGAACAAATGGCATGAAAGCTTCAGCTTGTCTACATCATCTTCGATCGAGAACGAGCGATCGCTCTGACAAGCAGAATCAGCTTGGAATCGGGAAGTATTGTACGTCAAAGTCTGACTTCTCAATTTACAACTCAACCAAAAAGTAGGGGTACCTGATTGCCGTACCCTTAAAATTGAAATATACGAGGCGAAGTGCGGCGACGATACTACCCGATTATAAGCTTAGGCAAAAAGGCAATTCCTGCCAAACAACGATTCCTCATGAGTTAGCTGTGTGGCAACCAATGGAGGGCAAGGCTAGGGCAATGCATAAACTTTCAGAAATGGTATATTCGACTGTATTTTGGTTAATTTCCGGCTTACTTGT
>NZ_JACJOQ010000615.1:0-3855 GCF_014695635.1 Coleofasciculus sp. FACHB-712
CATGTAATCTCGTTTTCCAATTGGTACACCAGCCATGCGAAGAATATCGTAAGCTGTGACCATATGGAAGTAAAAGTTTGGAATTAGAAATTCATTCACGTAGGCATTACCAGACAACTCGACGTAGAGGCTCTGACCCAAGTCAATGCGCGTCACCTCAGCTAGCTTTGCATCTTCAGCGTTAACACCCAAAAGAAGTTCCTTAGTGTTTGCTATGTGCTCGTATGCCTGTGTGAGAGCTATCACGTCTGGAGCTAGATTATTCGCAGGTTTGCCATCACACCACAGAGCAAAGTTGCGTGGTTGATTGCAGGTGAAAGCAATCTGTGTACCGAAGGGAAACATATCAGCTGCAATGCGCTTTTGAAGAAACGACTCGTCATCACAAAAATGAGTCTGAGCTGACTTCAAGAGATGCTCAAGAGTCGCTAAGCGGCTTTGAAAGAGGGTTCGGATTAAATCTATATTCTGGCTTTGCATTTTGTGATCCCTCAAGTCTTTTCTATGAACCCTAGCTGTACTTAGAACAAATTTCAGCCTAACGCTCTTGGTCAGCGGTTGCCAACACTTTATTTAACTCCACAAGTGGCCGCTGCACTAGGGTTGTTATGCCGCGATCGCTCCAACAGATATCAATCCTCAGTAGATTGCTTGCTGCTCCAAAAAAGTTGAAGCGCTGACTCATCAAATATGTAGGCGGACTCATCATCCCTAATCACTCGTTTACCAAGCCGAGGAAAAACGCCAACATCTAAGCGTCCTGCTTCTCCACCTATCAGATATACAAGGTCTTCATCGAATGGATTACGAAGATGATGGGGTTGTTGAGGTAGCCCAAAGCCCATGAAGTCTCCTGGTTCGACTTCATACTCCACATCTCCAATTTCCGCAATACCTCGACCCGACAAAATGTAAACCCATTCTTCTTCATTTTGGTGAGCGTGGAAAATGAAGGATTCCTTGCCTGATGGTACACGAGCAATCGTTACACCAATGCGTTTAAGACCAACAGCACGCCCAAGGAAGCGTAAATAAATTTCTGAATTGGGGTTAAGCGGATGATGAAACTCAAACGCATCCATTGAATTGATGTCTGATGCTTTCAGCAGGGAATGTTGTTCATCAGTCACGTTGATGTCCTCCTATCAAGTTGGCCAAGGGTCTGAGCACCACAATAAAGCCTAAACCGCTCCGCAGATACCCTTCACCTGCCGCCCTACCGAAACCTCAAAATAATTCAATCCTGAACATCGACAGATAGCCCTTTGGTTGCCTCTTTACCGAAGACTCAGCAGCATAACGGTACAGTTGAGCCGATACAGATAACTTTGTGATTCCAACTAATCAATTTTGATGTTCGGCGGGTGCATGGGCGTTGTTGTACCGCGTAGTTATGGAACAAACCCAAACGAATCCATAGTTGTCGTGCTACTACTTGAGCAGGGCTATTCACCTCCAAATACGCCACAGTAACTTCTCCAACCGGAGTTCTCCCTAAAGCTTCACCAGATTCAATACTGGCCTGGAAATGCTCACTCCATTGGGATTAATTGGGACTATCCACGGTTTGCAGCTTGACTCAAAGCATTCATCGCACTGACAACTTGCTGAATTCCGCTCGACTGTTGTTTAGCCGTTAGAGAGATTTGCTGACTATTCACTGTAATCGTATTGACTGCATCTACGATCTCTTCCACGGTTTTACGGCCTTCATCGGATACTGCCACAGTAGCTTTCGTCGCTTTTTGAATACTGGCTACCAGTTCACTAATCTGTTCAGCCGATTTACGGCTTCTATCCGCTAGTTTTCGAATCTCAGCAGCCACAACAGCAAAGCCCCTACCATTTTCGCCTGCCCGAACTGCTTCGACCGCCGCATTGAGTGCCAACATGTTCGTTTGGTTAGCTAAATCACTAACTAAGTTAGAAATCGCATTGATTTGAGTCGTTTGATCTCTAAAGTGTAAGATTTGTTCTCCAATTTGTTCGACCTTCGCTTTTAAGCTAGAAGCAGTTCCAGAACCGTTCTTTTGCTCACTATCATCAATCAATATGAGAACTTGGCGCGCTCCAGTTGCAGCCGCTTCAGCTTGTTCAGCCGCTTGCCGAGAAGAGGTATTTAACTCATCCATTGTGGCAGTCGTCTGATTGACCGAAATAGCCTGCTGCTCCAGGTTTCTCTGTAATTCTGTCGTTTTAGCCTCCAATTCTGTCGTTTTAGCCTCCAATTCTGTCGTTTTAGCGGCGACCTCTCGGATCATTGTGTTGAATGCCTGTGCTAACCGACCTAACTCATCTTGGCTGCTGTCATCAAGAACCACCTGAAACTCTCCATTGGCAATTCGATTCGTTGCAACCGTGATTTCTTCTAAAGGAGTTGCAATGCGCCGACGTAAAACCCAAAACACAATTGCTACAACAATCATGAGGGAGCCAAAGCCTAGAAACAACGTAAAGCGAGCTAGCGAGATCGCTTTTTCAGCCAAAATTGCTTTGGGTAAAACGGTAACAAAGTACCAATCAGGTCCCTGTAGCGTAGTGACAGCTAAGTAATTGCTCTCGTTCGGATTATCGATGACGACTTGATCGGTAGCTTTATTTGTGACCGCCTCAAAAATACGTTTTAGCTGAGTGTCTCCTGAGTCAAGAATTTTAAACTCACCTTTTTGTTGCTGAATTTGCTCCATCAATTGCGGATGAGCAATCAGGCGACCATCTTTTCGAAAAATTAGGTTATAACCGCCTTCAATGTGCTCCTCGATCGTTCGCTTAAATAAATCATTCAGTAATACATCCTGTCCAAGAGTACCGATGATTCTGTCATTAGAGTAGATAGGCGTTACACAAGAAAGAATCCAGATTTTAGCAACCCCATCGATTTGAACCCCCGACCAAACCGTTTCTCTGGCTGGATTGTGCTTCTGGTCACCAACCCACACATATTCTTCCTTGGATAAGTCAAAGCCAACGGGGGCATCCTGTGCCCATGTTGGATAATCAGGCCAGTAAATAACAGCAATATTCTCTGGCATATTCAGGTAGAGATCCGGAAAGCGATTATGCCAGGGTGGACCATAGGCATTGATTAAATCGTAGGACGTTACTACGCGACGGCGAATGTCATCATTGATTAGAACTGGCTTATCAATGAACACGCCTGCTTGCCGTTTGCCATCGAACAAGTTGGGGCGATTGCGGGTTGCCCCATCGGGAAAACGCACAAATAGCTGATCGAAGCGAGCTTTCACGCCTTCGCTATCAGTATTTTCCAAGCGTCGTAGCCACTCCTCCTTAAAGATGGCATGGTTATCTTCTGCCATTAAAAAGATACTTTGTTCTCGTTGACCTCGCTCTATTACATGACTCTTGAGTTGGTCTAACGTCTGCGACTTGAGAGTAGAAACAATCTGAAAGTAGCTAATCGCTGTTGAGCCAACAATAACAGCCGTAACACTAAACGCAATTTGAATAAGTGTTCGACGAGCAAGTGATTTTTTCGTTTTAGCTTGAGAAGATAAGGATTTTTGACTCTGAGAGCCTTGTTTTGTAGGAGAATTAAAGTCAAACATTTATAGTTTTAAGTTAACAGTTATGTTTCAGCTTAATTAAGCTGCCCACAAACTATCTAAACTTAGTAAAAATCCTTACAATTTGAAATAATACTGAGAGTTGTGCTAATACTGAGTAAGCGGCACCTGAGACTGTAAATTATTTTGTGAAGCGGTCAAAATTAACTCAAATATTAGAAGGTCGCCTATGCCTCGCCGTCGTCGCGAAGATAGGCATTGCATAATAGAGGGCGGACATGCAGCATAAGGAGTGCTGCGCTGCTCAGCGTGCGATCGCAATTCCCGC
>NZ_JACJOQ010000616.1:0-14264 GCF_014695635.1 Coleofasciculus sp. FACHB-712
GAGCGATTTATTTTGCGCGATCGCTAATCTTTTAATATTTTCCTTGCCAATTGTCTAGAAATCGGCTACTGCAACTGTGCTAGCCTATTTTTCAATGTTTTTCCTGCAAATTTTCCCATCAAAGCCCTTATAACTCTGATAAACTGGAAGAGTTGTCTAAATTCGTACATTCCGCACATTCAGGGTTTCGGGTGTTTCCGCTGGAAATACGCCTGGATGGAGGATTAACCCGAAAGGAAAATAAATATGTCAGTTGTTTCTTTGGCTCAGATGATGGAGTCGGGTGTTCACTTTGGGCACCAGACCCGCCGGTGGAACCCAAAAATGGCTCCATACATCTATACGTCCCGCAATGGCGTCCACATCATCGACTTGGTTCAGACTGCCCAGCTGATGGAAGATGCCTACACCTATATGCGAACCGCCGCAGAACAGGGCAAGAAGGTTCTCTTCATCGGTACTAAGCGTCAAGCCGCAGGAATTGTGGCTCAAGAAGCCGCTCGTTGTGGTTCTTACTACATCAACCAACGTTGGTTGGGGGGAATGCTCACCAACTGGACGACAATTAAAACACGGGTAGAGCGCCTAAAAGATTTGGAACGCCGGGAAGAAACCGGAGTCCTCGACTTACTGCCCAAGAAAGAAGCTTCGATGCTGCGCCGGGAAATGACCAAATTGCAGAAATACCTCGGCGGTATTAAGCAAATGCGGAAAGTTCCCGACATTGTGGTGATCGTGGATCAGCGCCGGGAATATAATGCAGTTCAAGAATGCCAAAAACTGGGGATTCCTATCGTCGCGCTGCTGGATACAAACTGCGACCCGGATGTAGTGGATATTCCCGTTCCAGCCAATGACGATGCCATCCGCTCCATTAAGCTAATAGTGGGTAAGTTGGCAGACGCTATCTATGAAGGTCGTCACGGTCAGCTAGACGCAGAAGCAGAAGAGGATTACGAAGATTACGAAGGCGCTGAAGACGATATCGAATACGAGGAAATCGACTCGGTTCCTGATGAAGAGGAAGAAGAAACCGAGGGATAATTCAGCGTTAGAAACATCAATTCTTAGTTAGGAACTGAGGAAATGGCGGAAATATCTGCAAAACTCGTGAACGAGCTGCGCCAAAAAACTGGTGTCGGCATGATGGACTGCAAAAAAGCGCTAAAAGAAACCGATGGCGATATGGACAAAGCCATTGAATGGCTGCGTCAAAAGGGAATGGTTAGCGCTGGGAAAAAAGGCGATCGCCAAGCCTCAGAAGGACTGGTCGGCAGCTACATCCATACCGGAGGTCGAGTCGGCGTCCTGGTGGAAGTGAACTGCGAGACAGACTTTGTCGCCCGCAACGAAGCCTTCCAAACTCTGGTGCGGAACATAGCTATGCAGATTGCAGCTTGCCCCAACGTTGAATACGTGAAGGTTGGCGACATTCCCGCTCAAATCGTTGAGAAGGAAAAAGAAATCGAAATGGGCCGGGATGACCTAGGCAACAAGCCGCAGAACATCAAAGAAAAGATTGTTCAGGGTCGAATTGACAAACGCCTGCAAGAGTTGAGCTTGGTCGATCAGCCCTACATTCGTGACCAAAGTATCACGGTGGAAGAGTTGATCAAGCAAAATATTGCGACGCTAGGTGAAAACATCCAAGTCCGTCGCTTCGTCCGATTTATTCTCGGTGAAGGATTGGAAAAGAAAGAAAGCAATTTTGCTGAGGAAGTTGCAGCTCAAATGGGCGGCAATTAATCAGCAAGTTTTCAGGCTGAATCGTTAGAAGAGACAGGTCTCCATGATGGAGACCTGTCTTGTTTTATCTTTATTTTAAAAAGATTTTCAGCGCTTGTAGGCACAATATCCCCATTCTATATATCTCAACAAATTAACACCTTGGAAACTCTTTATAAAGACAGAAACACTAAAAGCAGAAAAACTTTTTGTTTTGGTGGAATTCTTAACATCCTCCTTAGGAGTGTTGCCTCGATCCTTGTGCTAGACTTTTGAGCGCGAGCAGATTAAGGGGACACTGCGAAACACCGTTGAGGAGTGCAAACTCACTAGAAAAGTAACGAAATTTTTTAGCCCCTAAATAGACAAGAATTGTATCTTGGAGTTCAGGATCGAGCTGACTATTTGCCAGTAATACAGCGCTACGAAAGGGACATTTAGCTGGTGCGGGAAATCCTTTTAGGGTATTCAATCCTATAGATAATCTACTTCTGATAGTTCCAGAAAAAAGGAAGGATCGTAATGGAAATCAATTTACAAGTGCCAGGGATTAATATAACTAGCTTGAAAGAAGCACCCATTCATAATGCTAGTAAAGTTCAGCCTCACGGAATAATTTTCGTTCTCGCAGAACCTGAGTTAACAATATTACAAGTTAGCAGCAATATATCCACAGTTTTCGGAATCTCCCCCGAAAATATGCTGCAAAAGAAATTAGAAGAAGTTCTCGACCCGTTCCAAGTAGACAGAATTAAAGCAGGACTATTAGAAGAAAATCTTGATTTTATCAACCCTATCAAGATTTGGGCTAGAAGAAAAGGCGATGAGTATTTAGTCTTTGATGGCATTTTCCACCGGAATGCAGATGGATTTTTAATTTTGGAATTAGAACCTGCGATTTCCCAAGAAAACATCCCCTTCTTAAGCTTTTATCATCTAGCCAGAGCCTCTATCAACCAGTTAGAAAAAACATCAACTCTGGGTGACTTTTGTCAAATCATTGTGAAAGAGGTGCGAAAAGTCACCGGATTTGACAGGGTGATGCTATATAAGTTTGATGACGATGGGCATGGATCTGTCCTCGCTGAAGAAAAACTAGAAAGTATGGAGCCTTACTTAGGTCTCCACTTCCCAGAATCAGATATTCCTAAACCAGCTAGAAAGTTATTTACCTCGAATTGGATCAGGTTAATCCCGGATGCCACTTCTCAATCTGCTGAACTTTTTCCGATTCTTAATCCAGTTAATCAGCGTCCGCTTGATTTAACGAACTCTATTCTCAGAAGCGCGTCTCCTTGTCATATCCAGTACTTGCACAATATGGGTGTGGGTGCTTCTCTGACAATTTCTTTGATGAAAGAGCAAAAACTTTGGGGACTGATTGCTTGCCATCATCAGTCCCCCAAGTATGTTTCTTATGAGCTGCGAAAAGCTTGCGAATTCTTGGGGCGCGTCATCTTTTCAGAAATCTCAACCAGAGAAGAAACTGAAGATTACGGCTATCGCATGAAGCTGGCATATATCCAATCAGCCTTGGTTGAATATATGTCTCAAGAAGAAAACTTTATTGATGGTTTAGTTAAACACCAACCGAATCTGCTGGAGCTTGCTAACGCTAAAGGTGCTGCCGTGTGCTTTGGCGGGGATTGCACGATGGTTGGTGAGACTCCCACAGAAGAAGAACTCAACTTTTTAGTCCAATGGCTAAAGAATAACGTCGAGGAAGAAGTCTTCTATAGCGATTCCTTACCTCAGATTTATCCAGATGCAGAAAGTTTCAAAAACGTTGCCAGTGGCTTATTAGCGATTCCGATTTCTAAGAATAACTATGTTTTGTGGTTTCGACCGGAAGTAATTCAAACCGTGAATTGGGGTGGCGACCCAAATAAGGCGTTTGAAGTAAACCAGTCAGAGGGAAATATTCGTCTGTGTCCTCGCAAATCATTTGATCTGTGGAAAGAAACGGTTCGCTTAACGTCTTTACCCTGGAAACAGGTAGAAATTAAAGCTGCACTTGAACTCAGAAAGGCAATTATTAACATTGTGCTGCGCCAAGCTGATGAACTTGCCCAATTAGCTCAAGATTTAGAACGTTCCAATGCTGAGCTGAAAAAGTTTGCTTACGTCGCCTCCCATGACTTGCAAGAGCCACTCAATCAGGTAGCGAACTACGTACAACTTTTGGAGATGCGCTATCTAGAGCAACTCGACGAAGACGCGAAGGAATTCATTGGCTTCACTGTTGAGGGAGTCAGCTTAATGCAGACGCTAATTGATGACGTGCTGGCATACTCTAAGGTGGATATGCAGGCTATCGAGTTTGAAATGACAGGGGTGGACACGGCTTTAGACCGCGCCTTGGCTAATTTGCGAGGACGCATCTCGGAAACGGGAGCTGCGATCGCTCACGATCCCTTGCCGACGGTTATGGCAGATAGCACCCAGTTGATGCAACTGTTCCAGAACCTGATTGGCAATGCTATCAAGTTCCGCAGCGAGCAACCGCCAGAAATCCATGTAGGAGCTTCTCGACTAGAGGATGCGTGGCTATTCTCAGTACGGGATAACGGGATTGGCATCGATCCGCAGTTTAGCGATCGCATTTTTGTTATCTTTCAGCGTCTGCATACGCGGGATGAGTATCAAGGTACAGGAATGGGTTTAGCAATTTGCAAAAAGATTGTTGAGTGTCACCGAGGGCGCATCTGGGTCGAGTCCCAATTAGGTCAGGGTGCAACATTCTACTTTACGATTCCAGTAGGGGGACGCGATCGTGAGCGTAGAAACGGAAGAAAACCACAAAACAATCTTTTTAGTCGAGGACAATAAAGCCGATATCCGCTTAATCCAAGAAGCCTTAAAAAATAGCTCGCTTCCACACCAAGTCGTGACAGTCAGAGATGGTGTGGATGCGATGGCTTTCTTGCGCCAAGAGGGCGAGTATGCTGATGCACCTCGCCCTGACCTGATTCTGCTGGATTTGAACTTGCCGAAGAAGGATGGTCGAGAAGTCTTGGCGGAAATTAAAGCCGACCCCAAGCTGAAACGCATCCCAGTAGTAGTACTGACAACTTCCAAAAATGAAGATGATATTTTCCACAGCTATGACTTGCACGTAAATTGCTACATCACCAAATCCCGCAACCTCAGCCAGCTCTTTAAAATTGTTAAAGGAATTGAAGAGTTTTGGCTGGAAACTGTTACCCTGCCATCGGAATGATGACAAGAAATTTTCGTATCTTGTTAAAATGCAAGCAGTTGCCGAGCGGGAACAGGAGGGGAGGGGAGATCCCAGAAAATTATGCCTGGAAGCTCAATAAAAATCTTGTTGATTGAGGACAACTTGGCAGAAGCCAGATTCATGCAAGAGCTTCTTAAACAAGCCAAGTTCAAACAGTTTAGTCTGGTTCATGTCAAACGATTGAGGGAAGCGATCAATCGACTCAATGAAGATTGCTTTGATGTAATTTTGTTGGATCTGACCCTACCTGACAGTCAAGGTTTGTGTTCTCTAGCTCCCCTAAACAGCCACGCTTCTGGCTTACCGATTGTTGTGCTGACAAATACGAATGACGATGAATTAGCGATAGAAGCAGTCCGACAGGGGGCACAAGATTATCTGGTTAAGCGCCAAGTTAATGTAGAGGTGCTAGTGCGCTCTTTGTGCTATGCAATTGAGCGAAAGCAGGTTTCGGAAACATTACGAACAGTCAATGAGGCGTTAGAAATCCGAGTTCAGGAACGAACGGCTGAGCTAGTGAAAGCCCAAGAAATCAATCAGTCTAAATCTGAATTTGTTTCCATGCTTTCTCACGATTTCCGCAATCCTCTGAATAGGATTCTCCTTTCTGCTGGATTGCTCCAAGACTACGACCAAAAACTGAGCGATGAGAAAAAAAATACTCATCTCAAACTGATTCGTTCAGCGATTAAAAATTTGGCTCAGCTATTAGATGAAATTACATTCATCGGAAAAGCTGATTCAGGGCAACTTCAGTGCCAACTGATTCCCCTTGATTTGAAATTATTTTGTCACAAATTGGTCGAAGAGTTGCAACTCTTTACAGTTGAAAAATATCAACTTATTTTCACCTGTCAAGAGGACTTGGGAGAGGCGTTATGGGATGAAACCCTACTGCGGCATATTTTAGACAATTTACTCGCTAACGCGATTAAGTATTCACCGGAAGGTGGCACAGTGCGTTTTGAACTAAGAAGCCACGAGAAAACAGTCATCTTTCAGATTCAAGATCAAGGAATTGGCATTCCCAAAGAAGATCAACCTCGGCTGTTTCATCCTTTCAATCGTGCTAGAAACGTCGGCACAATTCCTGGCACTGGGTTGGGATTAGCGATGGTCAAAAAGTGTGTGGAGGCACATGGGGGCGAGATTTCAATGATGAGTGAAGTCGGAGTCGGCACGAGTTTTACGGTGACGCTGCCGTTGATTGGAGAAGCAGCGTTATCAGAATAGAGGCGGCTAAATCGGTGAATTTCAGCGAACCGACAGGGAGGGAAATGGAGAATCGGTAGCTTTTTTGCCACGCCCTGACACTACTGCCTATCTATCGGATACCGTTTCACGAATAAATTATCACAAAGGCGATCGCTTTAAAGCTCTTTAGGTAGGCATTTCAAAGGTTATAGGGGAGTAGGGTATCGGCGGCAAGGAGAGGGGCGATTAGAGGCTCTTTGATACCAGGGAAGTGGTTTAGGGTCGATCTCAAAGTTAGTTCTACATCGCGTTATTATGAGTCGTTAGTCAATAGGGATTCGTCTGTTGCTTCTGACCGATAGACGAATAACCGAATGACCGAATGACGAGGAATCGGTATTCTAAAGTAGGGAAGTACATCTGTACGCCCGTACCGTCCCGATTGACAGATGTAAGCAGCAATGGCGAGAAGAGTAGAGGAAATTGAGCGGGATATGGCAGCGCTGGAAGAAGCAATCAAAGCGATCGCTATAGAATTCCACGATACCTACAATGATTATCTGACTGCCTTAGGACAAGCCATGCGGCAGCAGTTGATCGTGGCGAGTTATTATCTTTGCACCCAAGTCTATCCGGAAGCGTTTCTCAGCCTGTCTCTTAGAGAACGACAACAATTGCAACAGAACCTTCAGCAACAGGCAAGGCTTGCTCAACCCCAACTGCGAAACCTTGAAAGAAGCCGTCCCGCTGAAACATCGCGCGGGGAACTATCCCAAGAACCCTCTCAAGAAGAGGATTTCCCCACCCCGACTGATGACTTAGCCATCGAGATGCTAGCACCACAAGACACTCTCGACACCCTAAACCCCAATAGCGATCGCGATCGCTCAACCAGTCGCTTTACCTTTTCTAACGTCCCGACAAACAACCCAGAGGATTTGGCTCGATGGCAGGAAGCGGTGGAAAACGCCATGAGCGAAACCTTGCTCGCTCTTTCTTGCCAAAGCAATCGTCTACTACAGGAAGTGGGGATATTACCGAAAAACTTTCCGGAAGCTGTTCTGGAAGCTGCTGTTAGAGCGGAGCCATCTGGTGAGCCTGTGGTGGGACGCCCCAATCTTTTAAAATTTGTGGTTCAAATAGAAAATGAGCCGGTAGAAACGTCAAATCTCCCGACTTTACAAAACTCTCCTTTAATACCGATTATCGCCATCCATCTGCGGTTATCTGAGATTGAATTTGCTGATTCAACGGTAATGGCAGGACGCAACCAGATTCGGACCCTCAGCGCACGGCTTAGCACCCTGCGCCGAGAATTTCAGAAGAAGCAACGAGAGCGCACTGTGGCTGCGGCAGAAGCGGCTTGGCGTGCCTGTTGGTTTGAAGAATAATGGGAATCGTCGTAAGGATTGACAATATCCGGGTGAGGACGGCTATTGGCGGGTAATCAGCCATTCGCTACTAGCAATTAACAAAAAAGGGGAGAGAAGATGCAAATAGAATCACCGGATTGGCTGCGATTGCAGAAAGCCCTTTCAGTCGAGGCAGAGCGGGGCTTTACAGACTTAATGGGGAAACAATATCGTTTCAGTGAATTCTTAAGTCTGGAGTTCGGAAAAACCCCATCTTTTTTGCCGCTGATAGAGCGACATCGGTGGCAAGAGATGGCGTCTCAGTTTGCCCGTTACCCGAACCTCACCCTCTCCCAGCGACAACACTTGGTCTTGGAAACGCGCCGATTTCTCCATCAGATGCAACAAGTCATGGAGAGGCAAGCGCGATCGCGATCGCATCAGCGAAATGAAGATAATCAGCAGCAAGTAGAGACAATTAAATCGCCCCCATCCCCCGATACTCAAGCCCCGCGCACCACGCCCCTCGTCCAGTCCAACGCAGCGATTTCTCTTGACCAACCGCTGACCAGTTTGCCAGATGTGGGAGTTAGAAAAGGCGGGTATTTAGCCAAGCTGGATCTGCATACGGTGCGGGATATCCTCTTTTATTACCCCCGCGACCACATTGACTATGCGCGTCAGGTGAATATCTCCGAGCTGGAATCCGGCGAAACGGTGACACTGATAGGAACGGTGAAGCGCTGTACCTGCTTTAGTAGCCCAAAAAACAAGAAATTAACCATAATGCAGGTGGTGCTGAAAGATCGCACGGGTCAAATCAGCCTCAGCCGCTTTTTTGCCGGTTCTCGCTACAGCAATCGCGGCTGGCAAGAAGGGATAAAAAATCGATATCCCCAAGGCGCAGTCGTGGCGGCTTCTGGCTTGGTGAAAAAAAGTCAATATGGTCTGACTTTGGACGATCCACAACTGGAAGTTTTGGCAAACCCTGGAGACCCGATTGACTCCCACACCATTGGTCGAGTCGTGCCAGTGTATCCCTTAACAGAGGGCGTGGCGGCAGATATGGTGAGACAGGCGGTCATTGCTGCTCTCCCGGCCGCCGCCCATCTGAAAGATCCTTTACCCACTGTTTTACGCGATGGGTATGGATTGATGAAGTTGCCGGATGCGATCGCCAACATCCATTTTCCCGCCGACAGCGCCGCCAAGGAAGCCGCCCGTCGCCGTTTAGTCTTCGATGAGTTTTTCTACCTTCAGTTGGGTTTCCTCCTCCGTCGCCAAGCCCAACGCCAAAAGCAGTCCAGCGCTATCTTGGCTCCCAGAGGGAAGCTAATTGAACAATTCCACCAAGTTTTGCCCTTTCGATTAACGGGTGCCCAACAGCGGGTACTCAACGACATCCTCAACGATTTGCAATCATCCACCCCGATGAATCGGTTGGTGCAAGGTGATGTCGGTTCTGGTAAAACGGTCGTGGCAGTCATTGCTATCCTCGCCGCGATTCAATCCGGCTACCAAGCGGCGCTAATGGCTCCCACTGAAGTTTTGGCAGAACAGCACTATCGCAAGTTAGTCAGTTGGTTCAATCTTCTGTACTTGCCCGTAGAATTGCTCACGGGTTCTACCAAAACTGCCAAACGCCGCCAAATTCATGCCCATCTAGAAACCGGAGAACTGCCTCTATTAGTAGGGACTCATGCCCTGATTCAAGAGAAAGTCAATTTTCATAAGCTGGGGTTAGTGGTGATTGACGAACAGCACCGCTTTGGAGTCGAACAACGGGCGTTGTTGCAGCAAAAAGGCGAACAACCCCATGTATTAACCATGACCGCCACGCCAATTCCTCGCACCTTGGCGCTGACAGTTCATGGGGATTTGGATGTGAGCCAGATTGATGAGATGCCACCGGGTCGGCAAGCAATTCATACGACCGTACTCACGGGCAAAGAACGCACCAATGCCTACGATCTGATCTGCCGCGAAGTTGCTCAAGGGCGTCAAGCATATATCGTCCTGCCCCTGATTGAAGAATCGGAAAAGTTAGATGTGCGTTCGGCAGTTGAGGAGCATCAGCGCCTCTCAGAAAGTATTTTCCCTCAGTTCCAAGTCGGATTGCTGCACGGGCGCATGACTTCAGCGGAAAAAGATGAGGCAATTACCCGATTCCGCGATAATCAGACTCAAATCATTGTCTCCACAACCGTGATAGAAGTGGGCGTGGATGTGCCGAATGCAACGGTGATGATGATTGAGAATGCCGAACGCTTTGGCTTATCGCAGTTGCACCAGTTGCGGGGGCGCGTCGGTCGCGGTGCTGCCCAATCTTTCTGCCTGCTGATGAGCAGCACCAAAACCGCAGATGCTCGTTACCGGCTCAATGTATTAGAACAATCCCAAGACGGCTTTTTTATTGCCGAGATGGATATGCGGCTGCGCGGTCCCGGTCAAGTGCTGGGAACTCGCCAGTCTGGGGTGCCAGATTTTGCCTTGGCGAGTTTGGTGGAAGATCAGGAAGTTTTAAATATCGCGCGGGATGCTGCCGAGAGAGTGATGGCACAAGATGCCAACTTAGAGCGATCGCCCTTATTAAAAGCTGAATTAGACTATCGTTACCAGCGCTTAATGGGCGGGGCAATCTTAACATGATTGACCGCGATCGTTTATTCAAAGAACTGCTTACCGATGGTTTCTGGTTTTGTTGACACTTATCTCCAGCTAAATGCAGTAGAAGAAGAAATTTTTCAAGCAGAAATAGCTAAATTGGAACCAGCACAACAGGAGGTAGTGATGAAAATCGTCACCAGTTGGATGCAGCAAGGTATAGAACGAGGAAGATAAGAAGGAGAGTTGGCAGTGATTATGCGCCGACTCAATCGCCGAATCTGTACAGTTGAGCCTGAGTTGCAAGAGCGAATTCGCCAGTTATCCCGCAATTAGCTAGAAGATTTAGCCGAGGCGTTATTAGATTTTTCGGATGTCGCAGATTTGGCTGCTTGGTTAGAAAGCCGAGGAGAAGGTTAAAGCCTAGAATTATCGCGCGATCGCTCTTATTTGCGAGATAAAGCGCTCGCCCTTATTAAAATTAGATGTGAGATTATTGTGACCAGTGACTGATAGAAAGTAACATTTTGACTTAATCAGATTTAAAATTTTATTGGAGAAATGTAAAGCAGGCTTTACTCGTTACTTTGTAACAAATTTAATAAATAAAGCTAATATTTTTAATTAAATGCTTGCTACCTAATAAATCTTTTCTTAAAAATATAATTATTTCGCCACACTTACGAAATAAGAGTTATTATAAATGGCAAACAAATATTCCTATAAGACCAGATATGTCCAGTGCAAGCACAAGTCTCCCATCAACTCACAAAAGAGGATCGGTATTTGATCCAGAACTATCTATCCCTATCTACACATTAATATTCTTCTTCTGTTCATTACTTCAAACTGGATATGGCGTTTATATTCAAAACCAAGCGCTCCAGATACCCCTTGTTCATTTCCTGAACAATCCTTCTCTTTACCCAAACGATCCATTTGGTGCCACTCTACCCTACTACTCTTCCACACTTTGGTATGCAGTAGCATTGCTTCATCGCTTTATCCCACTAGAACCCTTACTGCTGACACTATTTTTATTTGAAAGAATTTTAGTTATCTACGCAGCAGGGCAACTCGCTCAAGCTTTTGCACCCAAATCTAAACTGGCTGTTGTTGGTGCAATGGCACTGTTCGCATTAGCAATCAGTCCGATTATTGGTTTTGGCACCATAATTGCAGTCTACTTTGAGCAAACAGGCTTTTCTATACCTTTTTTATTATTAGCAATAGCTTCATTTTATAAAGAACGACCCCTGCCGTGTGCTATTTGGCTAGCCATCGGATTTAACCTGAATAGTATGTATGGAGTTTACGCTCTAACATACTTGGGAGCAGTGTTTCTACTAGACGCTACTTACCGGAGAGCTTGGAAAAAATGGATGTTATTCTTCGGTTTATTTATACTATTAGCTTCACCAGCTATATATCTCACTGCGGCTGCCTTTGGTCGAGAAGCCGTTGATAAACAACTGTGGTTGGCGGCTAGTAGATTGCGTTTTCCCGATCATCTTTATCCGCTTACTTGGAGCAGCCAAAGCTTCGCTGAATTTGGAATTTTGATTATATTACTGTTCGCTATTCTTTATCAGAATCGGCAGAGGGTAGAGAAGCTATTTAAACATGGTGTAATTTGGGCTGGGATGAGCGTTATTTGGGTGCTTTATGCATTTGTGGCTGCTTATATTGCTAAATCACCTTCAATGATAGTTATGCACCCTACACGAGCTACTGACTTGTGGTATTGCTTTGCTGGAATAGCATTAGTTTCAGTATGTGCTATTCAACTGGAAGTAAGTAGAGGGAAAGCAAGGTGGATTCTTGCCGCAATAGTCTTCGCCTCCAGCATTCTGATTTGGCATCAATTGGTTGGAACATACATTATTGCAGTTTGTTTAATCGCCCTTACTTTCCGACCCGTGTGGTACTACATTCTTGGTCAGGGGAGTACTAACCGTGTGGCTTTGTTGCTAACACTGATGGTTTTTCTGGTCGGATTTAAGAGCTTTCGATATCGTATATCACAGACTGGAAGTTTTGATGCAGCTTTGATCAGGCGACCTTCATCCTCTATGGAAGAAGTTATTAACTGGACAAGTGCAAATACTTCCATAGATGCACAATTCCTAGTAGAGTTGATCTCTGATTCGCGCTTGCCAGGTTGGGATGAGTTTCGGAGTCTGGCAAAGCGCCCGGTTTTCGTAACTTGGAAAGATGGTTCAGCAATACTTTGGGATCGACCGTATGTACAAGCATGGGCAGAACGCCTGAATGCGCTAGGTTTTGATATTACTAAGGAAGAGTCTACTAAGGCTGTAAAGAAACTTAAAAGTCTGTATAAAAACCTTCGGGACGAGGATATTAAACGACTTCAATCCCGCTTTATAATTAACTATTGGATCGTTCCAACGGCTCACCCTTCTGCGTTTCCTGTCGCTTTTCAAAATCAATCTTACAAGGTACTAAAACTCTAATAACTCTTACTATCCAATTGGCAGGTTTTTCAGAGTAATGATGCAAAATCTGATGTAGTCTTGGATGAGTCACCGCTCATCCGGCTCAACAATGGATTGCAGCTTTGACCCCCAGCTTTAGCATCTGGTTGCAAGGTATCGTTAGATTGCGATCGCTATTTGCAACGGAGTCAGCAATCCTATATTCCAAGTAAATCCCTTCGAGCAAACTTTGGTTACTTGTAGATTACTCGGCACTTCCTTTCTCTAAAAGGGTTGTTGGCTGGTGAATGCCTGTGATACACTTAAAAGTCTAGGGCGATTAGCACAGTGGTAGCGCACTTCCTTCACACGGAAGGGGTCACTGGTTCAAATCCAGTATCGCCCACTTACATTCTGTACAGATTTTTCCCTAGCTAAAGTTATTAAAGTAGCATCGGCATAAGCTCACCGAATCAACCTAGCCCCTCCCGCTACAGCACTCATCATCGATTTAATAGTTGCAGCAAGTCTAGCATATCTGGTTGAAAAACCGTGGCGGAGGCTTGGGAAAGCATGAGTATTTTAATATCCTAGTAGCAGCGAGCCGAACATATTAAGTAGCCGTGCGTCTACAGATAGGTTGCGAAAAAGCGTACCTTAATAATTGACTTATCTGGTATTGGGGTAACTTCTCACCATGAAATACGGGCGTGAAACGCTGGCAGTTTGCCAGCGAATTTTGATTGAATTATTACGACGGCGACGCAGCCTGATTTTTTGGTGTATTTTTCCAGTCTCTGTTTTGCTGATTAATGGGGTTATTCTGGCAGAAAATGCCAAGTTGTCTATGGCTGAGGCTTTTGAAAAGGCTGCTCCCTCAACACTGGTGGGTGCTGCACTATTTTTTAGTTGCTTGGGTGGTAGTGTTGCAACTGTGGTTGCAGAGCGAGAACAGCAAACCCTCAAACGTCTTTTCATCTCACCGCTTAGCGGAACGTCTTATTTCTTAGGAATTTTCCTAGCTCACAGCTGCATTGGTGTCGGTCAAGCCATTTTAGTTTACACGATTGCTGCCTTTTGGAATGCTCAGTTTCAGGGTTCTATTGTGCTAGGAATCCTGATTATTTTTTTGAGTATTATTTCCTATGTTGGTGTTGGGTTTATTCTCGGTACGCAGTTTGCTCGTCGCACAGAGGATGTCAATGCTTTGGTGGCAGCATTTGGGGTGCCTTTATTAATTTTAGGAGGTGCCTTTTTACCGACTTCGCTGTTTTCAAAGACACTGCTAAAAATTGCTAAGTTCAATCCAATTTATCACATGAATGAAGCCCTAATCGGCGTATCTGCTGATGGCAGTGGACTGGGAGAAATTGCATCTCACTTTTGGTTTTTATGCGTGTTTGCAATTTTAATGGTTTTAGGGGGATGGCTATCCTACCAGCGGATGTTGAGTCTTGAAAGGAGACTGTGATTGTTTAAAAATAGGGATGTATACATAGTTTTTAACGTGGGGTTACGCTAAGCTTTACGCAAAAGCCAGCAAAATTTAATTTTATTCTCAGCGTAGTTGGCGATTTTTTGCCATACTTCTGTGTTTAAAGAATATCGTTCAGCTTGTAATCAATTAGGGAATATTGTGCTACGAATTGAGAAGCTAAATAAATCTTACGGAACGCGAGCTGTTTTACAGGAATTAACGCTGCATATTCCCCC
>NZ_JACJOQ010000617.1:0-1611 GCF_014695635.1 Coleofasciculus sp. FACHB-712
ATTAAGTCACAGCGTGAAATTGAAATCATGCGACAGGCGGCGAAGATTGTGGCAACCGTGCTGAAAGAAATTCAAGAGATGGTGCAGCCCGGTATGACAACGGCGGATTTAGATGCTTACGCCGAAAAGCGCATCCGCGAAATGGGGGCAACGCCCAGTTTTAAGGGATATCACGGCTTCCCCGGTTCGATTTGCTCCAGCATCAACAATGAAGTCGTACATGGCATTCCCAACCCCAAAAAAGTGATTCGGACTGGCGATGTCTTGAAAGTCGATACAGGTGCTTATTTCCAGGGCTATCACGGTGATTCTTGCATTACCATCGCCGTGGGTGATGTGACACCAGAAGCGGCTAAGTTAATCCGCGTGGCAGAAGAAGCACTCTTCAAAGGCATTGAACAAGTTAAAGCTGGAGCCTACCTGCTCGACCTTGCAGGTGCCATTCAAGACCATGTGCTAGGCAATGGTTTTAGTATTGTGGAAGACTTCACCGGGCACGGTGTTGGGCGGAATTTGCACGAAGAACCGTCTGTGTTTAATTTCCGTACCCGTGAAATGCCAAATGTCAAGCTTCGGGCTGGAATGACTTTGGCAATTGAGCCGATTTTAAATGCTGGTTCAAAATTTACCCGTATCTTATCCGACAAGTGGACGGCAGTGACGGTGGATAATGCCCTGTCCGCTCAGTTTGAGCATACCGTGCTAGTGACGGAAGATGGATATGAAATTTTGACCGACCGCTCGAAAGTTTAATCGCTCAAAAGCACGATTGACCCACACCCGTAAGGGTGGGACTAGACAAACAAAGCCCGCCTGCGCGGGCTTCTGAATTTTTCTATCTAAAAGCATCATTTAAGTAAAGTGAGCAGGTGGCAATATGTACCAAACAGCGCAAGAGTTGGAAGCAAAAATGCCAGATGCTACAAAACTTTTGAGCGATGAACCAGAAATGGAAAGTTCTCTGCATTACAAGCAACTTGCTTTATTAGTGAGTTGCTTAGAATGGTTTTGGCGCAATCGCCATGATTTTTTTATTGGCGCTAACCTAACAGTTTATTTTAGTCGGCAGCAATTGCGAAATCGAGATTTTCGAGGGCCAGATTTTTTTCTGGTGAAAAATACCGAAAAACGCGATCGCACTTCTTGGGTGGTGTGGGAAGAAGAAGGCAAATATCCCGATCTGATTATCGAATTGCTTTCGACTTCAACGGCTAATATTGACCGAAATTTAAAAAAAGACCTCTATCAAAATCGATTTCGCACGCCAGAATACTTTTGGTTCGAGCCGGAGGATTTAGAGTTGGCAGGTTTTCGGCTGGTAGGAGAACAGTATCAAGCCATTGTGCCCAACCCTCAAGGCTGGCTGTGGAGTGAAGTTCTAGATTTGTATTTAGGCGTAGAAGCCGGAAAATTGCGCTACTTTACCCCAGAAGGTTCTCTAGTTCTTACACCAGAAGAGGCAGCAGAACAGGAACGAAGACGGGCAGAACGACTGGCGGAACAACTGCGATCGCTCGGTGTCGATCCGGATACTTAAGCGAAAAAGCGATCGCGTGAAACAATGTTTATTGGCAAGCTAGGATTTTATTGCCTAGACGCGCTCAGGCGTTC
>NZ_JACJOQ010000618.1:0-21765 GCF_014695635.1 Coleofasciculus sp. FACHB-712
GCAAGCCATGCTTCTAAGTACATTTCAATCACTTCTTCGCCCTTGTGAATTGCTTCCTCACGAGTTTTGCCGTGAGTGCAAGGCATGACAACGCGATCGCCAAACTCTGGGATAGTGACTAGGAAAAGTTGATCTTCATCTGACCACTGAATAACCATGCTGTATCGATTCATGAATCTTCGTCCTCTCTTAACTCCTCCAGTTCAGCTAATAATCGCGCTAACTGCTTCTCTAAATAGAGGGGTACATCGTCTCCATCCTTACCTGGAATTGTCAGTGTTTTTCTAAGTAAAGGATGTCGCCAACGCTCGTGACTACCTTTGCCGCGCTTGGGCAGATATACAAACCCTTCACGCGCAATCTGAGCTTTTAACTCTCGAATTTTCCGGGGCATGGATTTTGTTTACGCCGATCCATTGAATCTTCATTGATAAGCGAGTTCTTTGAAATCGTACCGGGTTTTTAAGAGACTGCGCGTCCGCTCTAGCAGAAACTTAGGGTCCTGTGCTGACAACGAACCCCTCGAAACGCCTTACAGACAACCGATGATGGTACATCATTATTCGGGAACGGGATCTGCCTGCAACGCTAGTGCATCAGCTTCAAACTCGTCGATGCAGAACCCCAATACACGTAACATGAACTCAATATCGAAGCCCATTATCGGGGGCGTAGCATAGATCGCGCTACGGTATGTGGGTCTTTCGGCGAATCCGTGTAACTTGAAGCTGTGCGTACCCTTTCCCGGTCGCCCCTCATGGATGTATGCACACCGCATTTGCTTGTAGGCGATCGCGCCGTATCGAGAAAAAGTTAGCCATTCCTCAAGCTTAGTGCGATCCATTTCCGGGTAATTTGCCAGAGTCCTAGTGATGGTCGCATCCAAACTCCAGTCCTCCGAGGAACAACGGGTACGTTGTTCCTGAAGCACAGTTGGAGTACAGCGTCCCCCAACTGTGCCCAAAAATGTGCGTATATTCTCAGGTAGATCCGCAGCTTTCCCTTTATCGACTCGGTTCCAGATGTCCGGTAATGAGACAAGCTGGAATAGCTCACCACCGTAGCGTGCAAGGAAAGCGTCGAAAATATTGCGTTTACCCATTTTCTTGCCGCATTGCTTACTTCCGATGTTGCCTGCCCATAGGTTGGAAAGCTGGTCAAGTTCTCCCCAGAGCAACACGTTAGCTTCATGGCTGTGCTTGCTGAAGTCTAAATCACGGATAAATGCGTGTCGTTCTCTCCAATAATCAAAGAAACTCGTGATCCGCCATTGCAACTCTTCGCTCATATTTTCTGCCATTTAGGTAATTGGTATAAATCGTTAATTATGGAGAAAATTTCTGTATATTTCCCCGATTGAGGTGGATAAACTGAAAGCTTACAGCTTATTCACCTAACGTAGTGCAAACATCTACCTTTTGAACTTTGCTGTTCAGTGGTTCCCACGAGCCGAAAGAGCTTTCCAACTACTGGAGCGACTATTTGATTAACACTGGTAGCTTGCGGGTGATCTACTTAGAAGAGGAATCCGCCTGTGAGTTAATCCTACAGCCTGTAGAGGACTTCACCAATATTTGCGATCGCGCTGCTGTAGATACCATTATTCATCTCACTCGCTGCGGAGGTGAGGATTTCTGGGAAATGTGGCGAAGTTTGAAAGATAGCGATCGCAACTTACTAAAGAGTAGAGTCTAGTTTATAAAGAAGCGATCGCACTGCAAGACACAACGCTTTTGCAGACAACAGAGGATGGCTACTGCTTCCAACTGCCTTTAGTAGAGAAGTTTATCAAACGTCTAGTGATGGAAGAGATTTGATATCTTCTCAACCCTATAGCAAAGTCAGCATCCTTATGGTTGAAATAACCAATCTCAGATGTCTAACCAATCCCATAATTCTTGTTGCTTTTTCTTCATACTCCTAAGATGACGAAGGAGAACAGCCAAAGGATTGATTCCCTGTAACAATAGCAAAGTCATCCAACACAGAGCCTTGAGTTGACTGAAAGGTGTCGGTCGGGTTAGCGCCTCATGGATAGCGATTCGGGCTTCATCAAGAAAACTGTCATATTCCCCAATAATCGTAGATTCATGGAACACGCCAGCGTTAATGCCATGAATACCACTCACCCAGTCTCTTCCCATTAGAATTCTCTCCAATAGACTAACCTCAAGGTGGTATAAGTCGTGGTAGTGAATCCACCTATCTCGGACTCGGACAGGCTGATCGCCGATTTTGACCAGAATTAGGCTGATACAACCCAGCATTTTCTTGAGGCTGACGATTCTGGAGTTGTTTACGCAATAGCTGAAGTACAACCTCACGAAGGTAACTCGAAAAGTGCGATCGCCAAATGAACCAAATTTGTGTTTCTTGTCAGCACAAACCCGGTTGGGAGTTTGAGAGACTTGTCCTGTGGCTGGTGTTGGGGTGTCAGTGCTGGAAAGGGTCGGACTACAAGCTTCGTCCAGGACTAGAAACAAGTAATAAGGAACTTCAGAATAGCGCTTTTTTAATCTCCACCCTAGCTTATTATCCGCCTGTGAGCCGAGACACTGCTTTAAGCGGCGCTTTAGGTCACAGCGATATTCTTGTAGAGTGCTAGCCGGTAGGTGTTGGCGATACTTGTGAATGACAAAAGCCCGCAGCAGCAATTGCTTGAGGCGGGCAGCAAAAACGGTATCTTTAGAAATGGAAGCCCCTCCTCCCCACAACGCTTGGTTTAGAGCCATTTTTTGTCGTTTCGAGAGTTGATTTTGTTGAAGCCGCTTCCCCAATGTCTTCTTCATGTTCCGCAATTGGTATCCGAATGCTTAATCACATCTGTATATTTAGTTCGTGACAAGTTCAGATTTTTTTGGGAATTTGAGAAGCATTATTGATATGGCAATACCAGCAAATTAGTTTTTCGGGGTAGCACCTGAGGGACTTACTCCATTTAGGGCGAGTATTATCGGGAATTGTGAAGAAGTTTGTAAGATAGCGAGCGCAACTTCCTGCGGTGTCTAGTTTCAGGAGAAACTCCCACAAACTAAAATCCCAGGATTGTCCGAAAACTGGTTAGGAAAGAAGTATTGCATCAACAAGGCGATAGCGAAGCACTAACTTGTCAGTTCGCATTTTTGTGCCTTTAGTGCAAAAATTTATTGAACAGATGGTAGAAGAGGAAGAATAGGCAAGGGTTTCCGCAAGTTCTCCTGGGTACTTTTATCGATGAGAAGTACCATAAGCGATCGCTTGTGTCAGAAATTATGACTAATCCGTGGAAGATTATCCAACTACATTTTAAGTTAATTAAACTCTGCGTTAACCTCTGCGTACCTTTGCGTTAAAAAACAAAAAAGGTGGGCATTGCCCACCCTACATAAACTAACCCTTAATACAGACAACCTGCTTCAACGTCGCCACAACTTCAACGAGATCCGCTTGATTAGCCATGACTTGCTCGATCGGTTTATAAGCGCCCGGAATTTCATCCAAAACGCCCTCATCCTTGCGGCACTCTACACCATTTGTTTGCTGAATCAAATCATCCAATGTGTAGACATTTTTAGCCTTATTTCGAGACATCAAACGTCCAGCGCCGTGACTACAAGAACAGTAACTTTCAGCATTACCTTTACCCTTAACAATGAAGGATTTTGCCCCCATTGAACCGGGAATAATGCCATAATCTTCTTCACGCGCCCGGACTGCACCTTTGCGAGTGACATACACATCTTCGCCAAAATGAACTTCTTTTTCGGCGTAGTTGTGGTGACAGTTCACTGATAGCAGCGGCTTTGTTTGTTTACCACCAGCAAGATGCTTTTCTACAATCCGCTTGAAACGCGCCATCATCACGTCACGGTTGAAACGGGCGTAGTCTTGCGCCCACTGTAAATCGTGCCAGTAGGTGGCAAATTCAGGCGTACCAGCGACAAAGTAAGCTAAGTCTGGATCGGGTAAGCGATCGCCTGCTAGTTTCGCGAGTTCTTTAGCCGTGCCAATATGGTTTTGTGCCAGCATATTGCCGATGTTGCGCGAACCAGAGTGCAGCATTAACCAGACAGAGTTCTCCGTATCTAAGCAAACTTCAATAAAATGATTCCCACCACCGAGAGAACCCATCTGCTTCATGGCTTTACTTTCTAGGCGCTTGACTCCTGAATGCAATTCCTTGAAATCTCGCCAACCTTGCCAGTTAAGGACTGCTTTTTCAACATCTTTGTTTTCATTGAAACCAACCGGAATCGCTGCTTCTAAATCCAGACGAATTTGCTTTAGCTTACCCTCCAATTGTTCGGCAGTAAAGGGTGTTTTAATTGCCATCATCCCGCAGTTGTGGACAAAAACGCCAGCACTTAGGGCAAAGTTACCATATTCTGGCACTGTCAAGCAGTAAACATCTTCTCTTTCTGCCAAGGGAATAATTTCGACTACTTTATGGTTGTAGCCGTGTTGATTCTTTCTGTGATTATGAAGCCCGATTGGACTTTTGACTTCATCTCCAAAAGTTTCACAGATGTAAATCCGATTAGCAATTTCCTTGCTCTTGTATCTTCCCTTTTCGCTGGTGTTGTATTGAATTAAAAACTGCTTTCCTCTGGCCCCATTTCCCGATACGGATGCCCTGAAATGTTCTGGACGTTCCTGCATATATTGAAGAATATGTTTCGTCCCTCTTTCAGAATAATATCTGTATCCATCCGGAGTAGTGGCTTTAGCCGCGATCGCTTGCTTTCTTTTTTCCTCAAACTCTAACGATTGCCAATGGGTATTCCTGTCTACTAATGAGCGGTGATAAGCAGAATGATCTTTATCACCCATAAACTCTAGATTTTCTGGACGATTGTCAGCTTGCTCAAAGTTCTTGTGGTGAATAACAGTTTTCTGACCGTTAAATGAAGGAACTTTCCCTAATAACCCAGACCGAGCAATAACCCAGTGCGCTTTTTGCCATCTACCTGAATAGGGTTGCTGGATTAAAATATATCCATCTTTATCTACTTGGGAATAAAAAGGCATCAACGAAGCACCAGCTTTGAGGTCGCCAGCTTCCTGATAAGTGCCGTTTCTGAGCATGAATTGATGGTCAGGGGTACATTTGATTTCCTCTCCGTTGTCGAGAACTACCTTTAAGAGTTCTGCATTACGACGAGTTAGCTTAGCCGTAGCCTTCGCGGCTACAATTCTTTGAGTCTCGGTGCAGGAATAGACAACAAACTCTTGCTGAGCTTTGGCTAGTTCTCCGATTGGGTAGGATTTACCATCAGCTAAAGGAACCAGAGTGTCACCAGTAAAGCAACCAATATCCACACCGACAGCAGCTGGCATAATTGCTTCTTTAGTCGCCACAACAGAACCTACCAAGGCACCTTTGCCAAGGTGAACGTCTGGCATCAGCGCTACGTGTTTGAATACAAATGGCAGGGAGGCAACATTCTTTGCCATCTTGGTTTCATCGGAACCAAGGGCATGATTTGCCCAAGATAGCACTGGCACTGGGGTTGAAATTTCTAGCTTTTCGTATGGCATAAACGTTTGCCGCTGATATTTGATATTAAAGATCCGTGACGCTGCAAGCCTACTATCGGTCGCGATCGCAATCTGGGCTGAGGTAGCTCTCGATATAATACTTTATGTATTACTTATATAATACATGAGGGGATGCGGGTTTGTCATCTCCCAAAGACATCCGCAGGAAGAGTTTCTGCGTTATAAATAGCATTAAGATTTGTAAAGAGGAGAACGCTCCTCAGGTAATCTACAACAACGCAGATAAAATCCTATGGCGGTTGGCAAGAACTCAATCTATGAGCGCTTCTTAGCACCTGTGGTTCGGCTGTTGATTGATGAAGAGAAGCTGCGGAGTTTCTATGAGAGTGTGGATTGGGAGCAAGAGGGCGATCGCTTCCGGAAACCCAATCTTTCCTATCCCTCCTACTACAGTAGCCAAAACTTCCACGGCATTGAGCGCGGTTATCTTAACCCCGGTGCGGCAGTTTCCTACGACCCGATTACCCAGTACGCCTTGCCTCCCAACGAAACTTGGGTACGCCAAAGCTTGATTGATGCGATTGGAGGGCAACCGCGACGGATTTTAGACTTAGGCTGCGGTACCGGCTCAACAACGCTGATGTTAAAGCAAGCTTTCCCGCAAGCGGAAGTCATTGGTCTAGACTTGTCGCCTTATATGCTGGTGATGGCTGACTACAAAGCCAAAAAAGTACCGCTAAACATCCAATTTTTGCAAGGGAATGCTGAAGAAACTGGCTTTCCTGATGCGTCCTTTGACCTGGTAACAGCTTCTTTGTTGTTTCACGAAACACCACCCGCCGTATCTCGCGCCATCTTGCGGGAAAGCTTCCGCCTGTTAAAGGCTGGGGGAGAGGTGTTGATTCTCGATGGCAATCAGAAAACGATTCGCCAAGTAGATTGGCTAAGTGATATTTTTGAGGAGCCGTACATCAGAGCTTACGCCAGTGATAGCGTAGATGCCTGGATGGGAACCGCAGGATTTGAAGCGGTGCAAACTCAGGATGTGTTGTGGATACACCAAGTTACTAGAGGCATCAAACCCATCCCAGTTCAAAACCCTGGCTCGGTATCAACATCCCGTACAGCGACCAGTAGCACGGCAGATAATGAGGATTTGGAGGGCTTTGGTGCCCCAGCTTTTGGCACAACGGCATGACTTTGAAAGCAGTTCTGTTTGACTTTAACGGTGTCATTATTAACGATGAGGCAATTCACCGCGAACTAATTGATGAAGTTCTAATTTCAGAGAATCTGCGGTCTAAACCAACAGATTACCGACAATTTTGTTTAGGCAGGAGCGATCGCGCCTGTCTAAATCAGCTGCTGAAAAATCGCGGTAGGTTTGTCACTGAAAACTATTTAACCGAATTGGTGAACCGCAAGGCGCAAGCCTACCAGCAACGCTTAGAGGCGCTGGAAAAGCTACCTATTTATCCAGGCTTGGAAGACTTCATTAACCGATTGCGGATGCGAGAATTGAAACTGGGTGTAGTCAGTGGCTCCATCCATTCTGAGGTAGAACTGGTATTAACTCGCACCGGAGTGGCTGAGTTCTTTAGCGTCATTGTTGCTGGTGACGACATCAGCGCGAGTTCGCCAGAACCCGATGGATATCTTCTGGCAGTGGAACGCCTCAATCAGCAATATCCTCATCTCAACCTACTGCCATCGGAGTGTCTGGCGATTGAAGATACCCCAGCCGGAATTCAAGCTGCAAAGATTGCTGGTGTGCCAGTAGTGGGAATAGCGCATACTTACCCGTTTCATATGCTGCAACGCTGGGCAAACTGGGCTGTCGATGAGTTTTCCGACTTAGAATTAGAGCGGGTGGAACAAGTCTATTCTCGAAGTACACCCCAGGCAACGATCGGATAAACCACTGACTCTGTACGGATAACGCGATAGTTAGTTGTTTCTGGCTGGATGCTAGAATATTGAAGTTCAATAGCTCATAGCTTATGGCTATTAGCTCACAGCTTGGGGAATTAGCTCAGTTGGTAGAGCGCTGCGATCGCACCGCAGAGGTCAGGGATTCGAGTTCCCTATTCTCCATTAACATCAGCAAGGTAATTAATCTAAAGTCTACTAAAACTCTACTAAGAATGAGTAGCTATATGGAGATTTTGGTCTTCTTAGCTGTAGGAAGCTCTACAGTTCGATGGTTTAATTGCAGATTGATAAATTGCACACCGCCTGTCACCTTAGTATCTGCGATCGCTTACAGGCAAATCCTTATCCGTCTTAGAGCGTTAACCAACTAAAAACCTGCTCAACCGTCAGTTTTAACCCAATCCCACTAAGAATAGGTAACTCAGCCGTTCCCCTTAGCAATTGTACTCGCTGCTCCGGAAACACAACTAAAATACTCTCCTCTTCTGGATCGATTAACCACCCTAACTCTGTACCATGCTGAGAGCAGTGGAGCAATTTCCCTAATACTTTCGTTTGACTCTGATCGGGGGATAAGATTTCAATTGACCAATCGGGATAAATCTCGAAGCGATTGGCAATCCTTCCAGAAGGACGAAGCGGAATTCTTTCCCACCGAAACACCACAACATCTGGAACAATCGAGTCTCCCCCAAACGTACAGCGTAGTTCTGGGAATGCAATCGCAATTTTCTGCGGTTCGGCGACTTCGTTAACAACCGCGCAAAATTTAAACTGCAATCGGCTATGCTCACCTTGAGGCATGGGTTTTTGAATAACCTCTCCGTCAATAAACTCAGATGCGGGTTTAGTTTCTGGGAGTTTTAAGAACTCCTCCAGCGTTAAGGGCTGCGTGACTATACTCATCTTCTCACTCAGTAGATCGCCATTCCCCTTCTCAGCGGGTTAGGAGGGATCGTGCCTGTAATAGTTTCTTGAATTCTCGCACTTCCTCCGCCATGACCTGTTCTAACTTCAGTAACCTTTGCATCGATCGTCACCTATGGCGACTCATAAAACGGCTTATCTTGCTCAATGTGACGGTAACGGCTCGCTCTTTACTTGCGCCTTTGTCACCCAAAACTAACGACTCAATTGATTGATTTCCGCTTACAACACTTGCAGCCTGAGTCTTTTAGCCTCTTTCTTGGCTCAATTTTCCTGAAACGCCTATTGAGCCTAAATTTTTTCACGAGGGTTGGGATGGGGTTTCAGAGGTCTCTACAAGCCTTGAGCGGCTCCCTTCCATCGTTAATCCGGAACCAGTTTTAACTTTCCGCCTTAGTCCCTGTCAAGTTATTGTTCGCTTTGTTAAGTATTTGGTAACTCTTGTTGCAACTTGTGCGATCGCGATTTTGGTATTACCAGATAAGTTATCGTGGAAAACTAAAGGAATAATTAAATAAGAGGCCGTGTGCCGTACCCATCTGCTCCCACCACCCACATAACACCCGTTCCTAGCCAATTCGGCACTCAGAACAGCTATCCGCTTATAGGAGGTTTTATGACTCCCACAATGCTGCGTCAGCTTTGGGCTTTAATTGAAACTACTCAGGCCAATATGTTATTGAAGCTAGACGATGCCAGCCTAGTACAGTGGCTGCTGAAGCAACTGAAACAACAGCGATCGCTCAATTCCGACGAAACAAATATTATGACTGACTATCTGCACTCAAAGCTATCCCTGATCCGGGATCTCGCTCAAGAGCGTCAGTCTGTCTGGCAAGAAACCCATTAACAGTAGAGACGCGATTTACATCGCGTCTCTACTTTCTAAAGTGCCAATTGTTAGAAGCCAAAAGCTACCTGGGTGCCAAGGGACGCTTTGGGAAAGACTGCGGCTCCGGTGGGGGTGCCGCAGGTGTATTAATCTGTGAAGAATTCGCAAGCGTTGCCGACACCAGGGCATAGCCCAAATAAGCCGGTAAACTTATCGCCATCACAGCAGCGATCGCTGCCGCCCAGGTACGCCGCGTCAAGACAGGCCCGTAATGGCTGCGATAGGGGTCATAAGCGAGAGATTCTGATGGAATCATGTCCCTCATGGCAGTCGGTCGCTTGAACCGCACCCGCCGGTCATCCATTTTTTCTAATAAAATCCAGCCGGATTGTGCCTCTTCTTCACACAGCTTTTGAAAAACCGTTGGATTGCGGAATAAATCGCCTTTAGCTCGCACAATTTTAAATTCCCAGCCCATCAGTCGCGGATCTTTGAACGTTTGGGCAGAGGAACCATTAGAAGGCAGCTCTGCGGGTGCCAGGTCTTGTTTAGATTCATAACGAGTCAAAGTTTCTTCCTCTTCCTCATATTGCTGACCTGCACTCACCTGCTGCCAGCGCATCCATCCGCTTACCATGACTGCCTCCAGACCAAAACTTCCAACCAACAGGCTCCATACAATCACTTCGACCATATTTTGATAGCTATCAGCTTTGTGAATGGCGAATGGCAATTGACAATTAGCTATTCGCCATTCACGAATGACCAATAACCACTGACTACTGACTACTGACTGCTAAGGGTAAATAACCTTCAACCAGGCAATCTGAGCCGACAGCTCGCCAACGGACGCGCTCTAGAGTGAGTGCATCTGTCATGCTTGCAAACCCCAAATCCCCAACAGGAGAAGGAGCCAACCTGCCGCCGACAATTTTGGGAGCAATGAAGGCCAGAATTTTATGCACTGTCCCTTCTGCGATCGCACTTGCTGCTAACGTGCCGCCACATTCCCACAGCACGCCCGATAATCCACGCTCATATAAGTACGCCATTGCCTTCGTCGGTGTCAGTGGAGTCAGCTCCACTACCATCACACCCTTTTTCAGCAGCATCTGCTGAAAATCCGGATTAGCTCCCACCTCTGTTAACACTAAAGTGGGAGCCTCCGCTGTCTCCCACACATGAGCCTCTACGGGCAAATCCAGCGTGCGACTCATGACTACGCGCAAGGGATTGTGTGCCTCTGTCTGATGGCTGGTCAAGTGGGGATTATCCAGACGCACCGTATTGCCGCCCACGATCACCGCATCACACGCCACCCGCATTCGATGTACCTCATTGCGGGCATCAGGGCTGGTGATCCAGGCGCTGTGTCCGGTGGTTGTGGCAATTTTGCCATCCAAAGTCATGGCGTATTTTAAAATGCCAAACGGACGCCGGTAGAGAATGCGATGGATAAAAGCCTCATTCAGCTGCCGACAGGCGTCTTCTTCCACGCCCACCACAACTTCGATTCCTGCTGCTCGTAACCGCTCAATCCCGCCTCCCGACACGCGCGGATCGGGGTCTACCATGCCCACTACCACCTTGCTCACCCCTGCGGCTACCAACGCTTCCGAACAGGGAGGCGTCCGTCCGTAGTGGTTACAAGGTTCCAGATTGACATAAATTGTGGCTCCTTTGGCTCGTTCACCGGCGTCTCGCAGCGCAAAGACTTCTGCATGGGGATGACCGGCACCGGGATGAAACCCTTCCCCCACAATCTGCCCATCCTGGACAATGACAGAACCCACTAGGGGATTGGGCGCGGTTTGTCCTAAGGCGCGACGGGCTAGTTCTATACACCGCTGCATCATCGCGCGGTCGAAGGAGGTAAAAGGGGACTCCTGTTGGGGTGCATCCGATTGGGTGTTTGCGGAAAAGTTGTCCATGAGTTTGCTGCTGTCCTGGCTACACCTGAGTGTAATAGCCAGCCTACTTTAGCAGCAGCAGGCTTAGGGAGGGATGCTAGGTGGATTATCCCTGCAAAAAAAAGAGGATCGCGTGTTTACCTGTGAAGAGCGGAATATTGGGAGATCGTATGAGCCGATAAGCACCGTTTCATGGTGCTTCACTTTGAGGAATTCATCTGTCGGGGAACCAATCACTAAGTTTGCGATTACCCGCCTTCAAAAGTTATATTGATTTTCACCCCGATTTTCACCCCTATAGTTAGGCGATCGCTACATATCCCTATAAATAGGTCTAATATATTTTGATGGCTAAATCCCATGACAACTTATGTTGCACCTGTTAATGTAAATAAACGTATCAAAAAGTTCGGATTCGTAACGTCCTATGAACTGCTGCCCCGCCGCCTCAGATTTGCAACCACCTCAGCCCTACCGGGGTCAAGCCGCTGCCCCTCATTTACAAAAACTGACCGTGTTTTGCGACTTTGACGGCCCACTTGTGGACGTTTCCCACCGCTATTACAGTACCTATCAGCTAGGACTCGCTGATACTCAGGAGATATATCAGGAGCAAGGAGAAATCCTGCATCTTCAGGTATTGACTAAAGAGCAATTCTGGCAAATGAAGCAAGATCGCGTCCCTGATGTGGAAATTGCGATGCGATCGGGCTTACAGGGTGAGCAAATTAATGTATTTTTGCAGCGTGTCGTCAGCATCGTCAATCAACCGGCGCTGTTACAGAAAGACAAAATGCAGCCAGGAGTGAACTGGGCGCTAGCATTGCTACATTCTCAAGGCATCAAGCTGGTGTTAGTGACGTTGCGATGTCAATCCCAAGCTCTGCAAATCCTGCAAAATCACGGTTTGGCTCGTTTGTTTAGTGGCATTTATGGGACTCAAGACAGCCATGCCGCCTATCAAAACTACGCTGAAGTGAAAACGCAACTTCTCACCACAGCGATCGCAGAACATTGTTCGCCTTGGCAAACTGCCGATGATTGTTGGATGGTCGGGGATACGGAAGCAGACATTTTAGCAGGACAAGCGCTTTCGATTCCCACCATCGCGCTGACTTGTGGCATTCGTAGCCCCCAAAGGTTGCGACAGTTCCAACCAACCCGCATTCATAGCGATTTACTTTCTGTTGCTCATTACCTGCTGGGAGTGAGTCATCACTCATTGGTCAATCGTCAATAGTCCTCACTCAATACTCAGAAGACTGAGTATTGACGATTGGCTAGAAACTACTTAGAAGACTGCCCTAACAGGTTCATATGCTGCCACCAGCGATTTAGAGGATAGTAAACAACGGGTGCCCAAAGGCTGCTCAGGATGGCACTGGAGAGGGCAATGCGCTGGTGATATGTCCAAATTGCTCCCAGATCGCGATCGCCCTGTAGCGTGAACTGAAGGGCACTCACCGTCTCCCCCACAACCGCCATCCCAAAAACAATTAACGCCACCGAAATAAAATCTTCCTCAATATACCGCTGCTTTTGAATCCGAGCGGTCAAAATTCCTACCAATGCTAAGCTCAGGGTATGACTGGGATCGGGGGATGTCATCCCATCTTGGATCAGTCCCAACACCAACCCGGCGATCGCACCCTGCAACACCGATCGCTTCAAACTCCAGGCAACCACCCAAATTAACAACCAGTTGGGGCCAATTCCCAACAATTCCATTCCCGGTAGGCGCAGTGGCAAGACCAATAAGCACAACAGGACAGAACCAATGGTTACTGCCCAGTTAAGCATTTGACGAGGCCAAGGTGACAAGTCAGATACATTGATCATGAGTCATGGGTCATGGGTCATCCGTGATTAGTCCTTAGTCCATCGTCTGTGGCTAATGACTAATCACTATTTACTATTGCTATTTCCTAATGACAGCTAACCGCTCATTCCTCATTTCGGGTACACAACCACCCATTCCAAGGAACTCATCGGTGCTGTCAACTCAATCACAGCTTCAGGAGCTGGAGTTTTGTCCAAATTTACAGATTCTATTCGCCCTATCGGCAACCCTGACGGAAAAAGTTTACTGACAGATGATGTTGCCACGACATCGCCCCGACGGACATCAGGAACTTTATCAAAAAACTGCATCACTGCTCGGTTAGAACCTTGTCCTCGAAGATAGCCCATATAACGGCTGCGGCTAATTGCAACCCCTACCCGGCTGCTGGGATCGCTGACCAGTAAGACCCGGCTGCTATGGGGAGTCACGTTGGTTACGCGACCGACCAAGCCACCCGTACCCATCACGATGAAATCGGCTTTGATACCGTCTTGACTTCCTCGACCGAGGGTTATCTGTTGCCACCAATGATCGGCGCTACGTCCCACAATCGGAGCGACTATCCCTGGCTGTTTTTTCTGTTTAACATAACCCAACAGCTCTTGTAACTTCTGATTTTGGCTTTCGAGTTCAACTAACCGCTCCTGTAGTTCCAGAACGCGGGCATTCTCGATGCGCTCTTGTGACGTGGGTTCCCCTTGAAAAGGACGGGTGAGCAACTGGTAAGTCTCATAAAGAGCAGCTCCCTGAGTCTCCCGAATCGCCCACGCACTTCCAATCGTTAGCCCAGCCAATATAACTTGTATTCCGTGCCGAACCCACCAGCGACGCAGTGTAAACATTTAGGTATCAGCGATTCGTCCGTCTTGAGTCCTTTAGTTTTTAGTCCTTGTCCCTAGTCTCTAGCCTTAGCCTTTAGTTCATCGTCTACTGCCGATGACTAATGACTAATGACTAACGACTAATGACTGCTACATCTGGCGCGATCGCCCGCTGAACACCCGCTCTAGCTGTTTGAAATTCTCCAACACCCGCCCGGTTCCCAGCACCACGCACGAGAGCGGATCTGCCGCTACGTGGGTGACAATGCCAGTTTCGTGGCTGATGAGCGTGTCCAGCCCCTTTAACAAAGCACCGCCGCCAGCCAGCATGATGCCCCGGTCGATAATATCGGCTGCGAGTTCGGGAGGCGTGCGCTCTAAGGTTCGCTTCACCGCATCCACAATTACTGAAAGCGGTTCAGACATACTTTCCCGAATTTCCGGTCCCTTGATGGTGACAGTGCGCGGCAAGCCAGAGAGCAGGTGCAAGCCTCGCACTTCCATGATGGCTTCTTCATCAAAACTGGTGGGGTAGGCAGAACCAATCTGAATCTTGATTTCTTCAGACGTGCGTTCCCCAATCACCAAGTTATGGACTTTTTTCATGTACTGCATGATGGCTTCCGAAAGCTCATCCCCAGCCACGCGCACCGATTCACTTAAAACCGTTCCTTGTAAAGAAAGCACGGCAACTTCTGTGGTGCCGCCACCAATATCAATGATCATGTTGCCCGTAGGCTCAGCCACTGGTAGTCCAGCGCCAATGGCAGCAGCGACCGGCTCATCTATCAAGTACACATCCCTGGCACCTGCCTGAGATGCTGCTTCCATAACGGCTCGTCGTTCTACGCCAGTGACACCCGAAGGAATGCCAATGACAACACGAGGTGAAACTAAGGCTCTTCCCTCATGTACTCGCTGAATAAAATGCTTAAGCATTAGCTCAGCGACATCGAAATCTGCAATGACACCATCGCGCAGGGGGCGCAGGGCCACCACATTGCCGGGAGTTCTTCCCAACATTTTTTTGGCATCTTCGCCCACGGCTAGCGGGGTTTTTGTGTCCATATCCATAGCAACCACAGAGGGTTCTTGGAGAACAATACCTTTGCCGGACACATAAACCAGGGTGTTAGCAGTGCCCAGGTCGATACCCATGTCCCGGGATAAGGAAAAGCGACTGAAAAGACCCACTCGTTTCTACGCCCCCAAAATGAAATGCTGTTGTGTGAGATGGAATTCTAACGGAAATGGAACCGAGGTGGATTCTATTACGTTTTCTATCCAGAGTCTAGTCAGGTAGACGAATTTATCCAGTGAAAACGCCTCAAGGCCATTTCCAAGCATCATTCTGGTAGTTGAAGAGCAAATCAGGATAAAGTTGACTTGAGCCTACTATCTAAATTCGTTAAAGTATATTCACTGTAGTTCAGTACATTTGTACTAATCAATTTTATGAGCCTGAATGTTGTGAACTTGGTAGGTCGTGTGGGTACAGAGCCTGATGTCAAGTATTTCGAGTCAGGTAAGATTAAGTGCAATCTGACGCTGGCAGTAGATCGTCGAACTCGCAATAGCGACCAGCCTGACTGGTTTAACCTGGAACTGTGGGGGAAGACAGCGGAAGTGGCTGCGAACTATGTGAGAAAGGGCAGTTTGATAGGGGTACAAGGCTCCTTGAAAATAGAGACTTGGAGCGATAATAAGGCATCTAACCGATCTAAACCTGTTATTAAGGTGGATCGCCTAGATTTACTCGGTTCTAAACAGGATACAGACCCCAGTGCAGTAAATGGCTATAACGACACCGAATTTTAATTCGTTGCTAATTTTTAGCTGTTAACGACAAGCCATCAGTCCCCAGAGAACTGATGGCTAATGATTGTATTTGGGCGGGAAAGACGAAGAATCCCCAAATCTTTAACGTCCAAATCTTTAACGACAGTCTACCTCTTGGTGATTTGCACCGAGCCGCTGCTAGACGAGTTCAGATCGCCAAAACCAGGGATATTCGTAATCAGGTTTTTGCCGTCCATCGTGACGCTACCCGATACGTCCGCAGTCCGATAAGAGCCAACATAGCGAGAGTGCGACATACCGCCCATCCACTGATAGTGAGAACTGCTGTGACCCCGGAATGTCTCGCCTGTTCCCGTCCAATTTAGCGCTACGTCAACCGTTTTGGCAGTCGTTGAGTCGGGATTCTCTGACGAATATTCGTCAACTTTGAAGGTGCCTTTCAAACTAGCTGAGCTGAGCTGGTTATTGGCGGTGAAGGTGACATTTGGAGCGTAACCGTAACCATAGGAATACTTGCCGGTACACCAATTCGAGTTCCAATAAGAGACGTTGGCTCCCTTCTCCGAAGTCGGTGCTCCTGGTGCGCTACGGCTGACGTTATCGGCAGCCCAAACACTGACACCGCTTGAGCTACAGTCGTCAGATTGGTAAAAAGAGGCGGAAGCGTTTTGCCCTTTGACCTGGAATTTCTCTGTAGTGGCAGCCATTGCTGGAAGGCTAAAGCTCAAAATAGTTAATAAAGCGCCAGAAATTGCCCGTTTCATCGGTTTGTCTCTTCCCTATTGCTATTTACGTAATCTTGTTAACTCTTCAGAACTGATTGGAGCTAATTAGGTTCCCAGCTAAGCAATTTTCCCAAGTTGTGGAAGAAGTTATCAGTTGATCTCATAACAGAATCTGTTGCCGTGCAGCGTCCGGCAGCAGTGGCGCTGCGATCGCTTCGTTCTTGGCATCAGCGGACTGCGAGTATCCGGCACAGCCGGTGAAAACAAAAATTAAGGGAAATAAAACTAAAAATTGGTTGAATTTATTCGTCAGTTAATGGGTTGCGTCTTTTTACGAGCCAAAATAGGCAATACACACAGGAGAGTTAAAAAACTGAGCGCTAGTAGCAAGGGCAAGCGATCGCCTCCCTGCAAAGCTTGCTCACCCGTAACCCCCACCCAAGCGTAAGCCAGCGTCCCTGGAATAATTCCGATAAACGTGCCAACTGAATAAGGTACCCAGCTGATAGGCGTGAGTCCCAACAAGAAATTAACCACCGTGAAGGGGGAGATTGGCGCAAAGCGGATCGCTAGCACAAAAGTCAGAGGCTGACGGGTCACGGCTTGATTGAACCGCATCAACGCTTGATGTTGACCAAATCGGCGTTCCGCCCAGTCGCGCAGCAGGTAGCGAGACGCCAAAAATGCGCCAATTGCCCCCAGTGTTGCGCCGATGACCGACCAAAGGCTTCCCCAGACGAAACCAAAAACCGCACCAGCCGCAACAGGAAACATAATTCCAGGGATGCCGATGGCGCTGGACAGGGCAAAGACCAGGATAAACAGGCAGACTGCCCAGCTACCGAATCTTTCCAAGTGACTAACCAGGAAAGATTTATCCAACAAAAGTTTCAATGGGCTAAAGATACAGAGCAGGATGCAGATCGAGAGTGCGATCGCTATCCACAAGGGGGGACTTTTGAGCGTTCTGACCCACTGACTGTAACGTTTCGGCATCGGGGAAGCACTTTGGTTGGTCTTATTTCTCATCCGATAAAATCCAGGCAAAATTTTATTTTCCGAACAAACTTTGCCTTGACTGAGAAGAGGGAGAATCCTATTTTTTTTGCTAGTTTCAAATCAGGGCACCCCCACAGCTAGAACCACATCCAGCCGTGCAACCATAGCAGTAAGATGCAGTTTGTATTTCTTCAATAATGTTTAAGCTGCCAGCTTCCAATATCTTGGCAACTGTCAGCTTTTCACCATTGCGGGTTTTCGCCGGTAAATTTTCCATCTGGTTAAAGTCGCAATCATAGACATTTCCCAGATAGTCAATTGAAAGTTCATCCCGACACATTAAATGTTCAAGGGTGCTGCCATTGAAATTTGACTCCAAGAAGTTTAAATAAGGCTTGATTAATTTTCTGTGTTCTAAATGAAACTTAGTTCGCCCAATTGGTAAATTTGTAATCGTGAACAAGCTGTTGAAAACAATGTTGAAATGCTCTTTTAGATAAGCTTTGTAATCTTGTTCCAGCTTTACCTGGTTGGGGGTTAAAGAAAAATTTTCTGTGGCTGGAACTGGAGGGTTGTATACCAGATCGAGGATTAAGTTAGGGTCAAAACCGTAACCTTTCTGGTTCAAACATTGCAGTGCCTGAATTGAGTCGTTATAGACCCCAGAACCGCGCATTTTATCAACATTGTCTTCCAGATAGCATGGCAAGGAAGCAACAATTCTCGTTTGGTGTTTGGCACAGTATTCTGGAAGAGTCTCAAACCCTTTTTCAAAATAAATGGTGAGGTTAGACCGCACAATCACTTGTTTACCTGCATCCCGTGCCGCCTCTACCAGGGGTTTAAAACCATAGTTCATTTCCGGGGCACCCCCTGTCAAGTCAACAATCTTGATTTGGGGAAATCTATAGATTAGTTCAATCAGCTGATTACAAACTTCTGGGGTTAGTTCTTCAGTTCGTTTTGGCCCTGCTTCTACATGACAGTGAGTACAGGCAAGGTTGCAGCGCTTCCCCAAATTGATTTGTAAAACGCTAATTTTACTTTTGGTTAAAGGGGCACCAATTTTTTCTTTAAAAGGTGTTACGGTTGAACGAGTTGATTCAAGATTAATCATGGGGTAGTCCTAAACAGGGAAACATGGTTATCGAAGGTCAGGTTGGTCATAACAATGTCAGCAGTAAAAATTCCCTGCCTAAACGATTGTTTGCCTCATCTTGATGAATATCTTGTAGAACCCGGAGAAGGCATAAGCGGCACGCAGAAAATTAGTTGCCGTAACGCCAGCAGACATTTTATGGAGAACCTTCTAATAAATTAGTACGCATACAACTCAATGTTGGATTGAGCAAGTCTAATTGCCGCTAATCTCCTAAAAAGAAGTGACAAAAACACTGTTTTATGGTATTAAATTTTTAAGTACAACTTTAAGCACTGCTGCTGTCGCAGTAGATGCTAGCATAAGTGCCAGGATTTTTTTGTTCTGATTTTTTCTGAAATACAGCGATACTCTGATAACTCATCGTCCTATCCTAATCATTGGCTGTAGCTCAGTACATTGACCCTCGGCAAGATGCGTCGGCTGTTGCCGAACTTGCCCAAAAGATAGAGGGATGTAACCTGCATACTCTCGTGTGACTAAAATTACAGGGGTCAGGGATTAAGCTTAGATATTATTAAATCTTGGCAAGCTGAGTATCAGTTGAGAACAATCTTAGAAGTGGTATATAGCGGTTCTGACGCTTAGTGCAATGTACACACTCGTAACCCACCCCCAACGCCTCGACCTCCACGGGAGGGGAATATTGAACCCAGCCCCGGTCACGGGGCTGGGCTGGGGTCTTTCAAGGGTAGGTTTTTAAAAAGCGAGGTGTCGTTATAACCTCAGCTGAGTCGCTGCTTTTTCCTTGCGTTCGCTGTAGCGATCCGTCAGGTAGTCTACTTTATCTCGCAGTAGTAGCGTAAATTTGTAAAGTTCTTCCATTACGTCGATAACCCGATCGCGATAAGCGGAATCCTTCATCGTTCCGTCTTCGTTAAACTCGTTGTACGCTTTAGCAACGGAAGACTGATTGGGGATGGTAAACATCCGCATCCAGCGTCCCAAGATTCGCATAGTATTGACGGCATTAAACGACTGAGAACCACCGCTGACCTGCATGACTGCCAAAGTTCTACCTTGAGTCGGTCTTACTGCCCCTAAAGTTAGAGGAATCCAGTCGATTTGGTTTTTCAGAATGCCGGTAATATTCCCGTGCATCTCTGGACTAGACCAAACTTGACCCTCAGACCACAAGCTTAAATTCCGCAATTCTTGAACCTTCGGATGGTCAGCTTCTACGCTACCGTGAATCGGCAATTCACGCGGGTCAAAGAATTTGGTTTCTGCACCAAAACCTTCGATGATTCTGGCGGCTTCTTCTGCTAATAAACGGCTGTAAGAACGCTCTCTTAAAGAGCCATACAAGAATAAAATTCTGGGTGGATGCTCGAAAGTTGTCATGAGAAGGATAACTTTTGCTCAAGAACCTGCTGAATTGGTTGCTCTATCGGTGTTTGGTTTGTCATTGAAACCTTATCCAACAGGTGTCGCTTCTTCTTTGAGCGATTTAATGAGTTTAGTCACCCGTTCTTTTATCTGATCGCGCACTCTGGGGAAAATTTCAGGCTGTTCAGCCGGATCGTCAAGCTGCCAATCCTCAAATACTTCCCGACGTACCCAATCTGTCGGCAGATTAACTCCACAACCGCACAGGGAAATTACCACATCAAAGTCTTCAGCCTTGAAGTCGCTAAGGGGTTTCGAGTGTTGATTGGTAATGTCAATGCCGATTTCTTTCATGGTAGCGATCGCTTCCGGTCTAACCTGAGAGGCTTCTAATCCAGAGCTAATCACTTCAATTTCTCCCTTACCCAGTGTTTTTGCAAAGCCTTCTGCCATTTGGGAACGGGCAGAATTTTTCTTGCAAACAAACATCACTCGTTTCATCAGGTTTTCTCCCTTACTTAATGTCCCGAAATCCGTTGGAAAGTTGGCTGTAAATCAACACGGCTAATTGCGCCCCTAAGATGGGTGCAACCCAATAAACCCAGTGGTGCTGCCAAATGCCGCCCACTAAAGCGGGGCCGAGCGATCGCGCTGGATTCATACTCGCTCCGGTAATTGGCCCCATAAACGCCGCCTCTAACCCTACCGTCAAGCCAATCGCTAACCCCGCAAAGCCAATCGGGGCGCGGCGATCGAGACCGGAACCAAAAATCACAAACATTAAAATAAAGGTGAGAACCGTTTCCAGCACCAGGGATTGCAGCCAATTCCCTTCTAGCGGCACCGTCGCACCCAGATTGCCAACGCGCCCTAAAGCCATCCAGAGTAAAGCTGAGGCGGCAATTGCTCCTAAAGACTGCGCCAAGATGTAGGGCAATACTTGGCGTTTCGGGAAAAAGCCGCTTGTCCAGAAAGCCAGCGTTACGGCTGGGTTAAAGTGAGCGCCGCTAATGTGTCCCAAGGCGTAAATTAAAGCGGCAACAACTGCGCCAAACACAAAGCTGATGCCGAGATGAGTCACCGCACCATCGCTAATTTGGTTTACCATCACGGCACCCGTACCGGCAAACACCAGGATGAATGTACCGACTCCCTCAGCGATCGCTTGTTGCTTGCACGATTGGAAAACTGAGTTCCAACGCGCCATCCGCGACACTGATTTCACGACCATCCCCAGTACCAAAGAATTTTCTGCAACTTACATTTCAAAAAAAGTTGATGAATTAAGCATATTTCAAAAAAAATTGATGTGTCAAGCCTAGTCTTTACAGGGAAGCGCTGATAAGAGCGGGCTGAAGCGACTGTACTCTGCCAAATACTGCTCCAAAACAACAAATTGAGGCAGATTGAGGCTGTAGTAAATCCAGCGTCCTTCCTGTCGGGAGCAAACTAAAGCGGCTTCTTTGAGTGTTTTTAGGTGAAAGGAAAGTTTAGACTGAGTGACCCCCAACTGTTCGCAGAGTTCGCAGACGCAGCGCTCTTGTTCGCGGAGCAGCTCTAGCACTTGAATCCGTAGGGGGTCAGACAGGGCATGAAAGCCAGAAGAAACGGAAGGAGGTGCGATCGCGGGTAGTTTAGCCATCAAGTTTTATTGAAGAATCTCTTCAGCTATCCTATCCAAGCACCCAGCAAATTCGTCACTTAACAGCAACCGCCGCCCGTATAGTACCAGGTTGAATCAGTAATCAGGATGTCTTTTGGCATCAATGCACCAAGCTTTCCTGCTGTCTTATCGCACACTGCGGCTGGTAAACCCCGTGGAAGGATATGCCCGTTCGAGTCATCAAAAAACTCTTCGGTGCCGGTGTAAATCGCCGTTTTGCCAGTAAAAATACAAGCACCATCTTCAGGAATTGCCACTTTAAAAGAAACAGAATCCAAACTTTCTAATAGCAATGGTTCCTGCAACCCGTAGCTAGCGCAATCCAGCAGTCGGTAAGGACGCCGCGC
>NZ_JACJOQ010000619.1:0-6332 GCF_014695635.1 Coleofasciculus sp. FACHB-712
ATGTTTCCCTCTGGAAGGAACGATAGCGGCTGAGAAACTGGTGCAAACCTGGCATAGTTACTTTGTTAGCCCAATATAATTCGCTCCATGCCACGCCTATCTTGTGATGGTTTTGGATTTAATAGGACTACAGTGCTATTTGTCCTTTATAACTCTCTGTTTTGAGCGATCGCTATTGTTTAAGCATGGATTCTTGGCTTTTGTTGATTAATTGATTGCTTGGAAGTCCCCAATCAATCGAGCGCGATCGCCAATACCTGCCCAGTTTCTCGCACTTCATATCTGTCAAACTTTTTGCCTTTCTCTAGCCATCGAACTCACGTTCAGTTAGTATCTGGGTAATCTGTAGTTTTTTTGTGGATAAAGGCGGATTCATGCTTCAAAACATTACTACTGAGATTGCTTATTTCGACTCACTTCCATATTTAGCAACAGTCTTAGGCGTTACTAGCATAGCGGGAATAAGTGGGTGGCGCTGGTGGAAACAAAATAATACATACAAATCGCTGCGATCGCTCCCTTCACCTCCTCAACACTGGCTGTTAGGAAATCTTCCTCAACTATTAGCAGCAGTCAAACAGAAGAAATTATTCCAGCAAATGTTTGATTGGAGTCAAGAGCTAGGTCCGATGTATGTTATATGGAAGGTCAATCAGCCTGCTGTTATTTTAAGTAAAGCAAAAGTTATCGAAGATACCATTGTCAATGGGATGAAAGATGGTAGCTTAATCAGGTCGGAGCAATTACGCAAAGCTTGGAACGATGTCAGTGGTCCGATTCTATTAGGAGAAACTGGGGCTGAGTGGCAGTGGCGACGCAAAGCTTGGAATCCCGAATTCAGTTCTACCAGCCTCACGAAATATGCAGAAATTATTAGCGAGGCTTGCGAACAAGTAATTGCTACATTGAAGGAAGTACCGCCATCAAAAGAAGTTCAGGTAGATCCTCTGTTTGTAGAACTTACAATGAGAGTGATTTCTTGTCTAGTGCTGGGAATTCCAGTGGATAGAAAGAGCGCTACTCCTGAAGGACCGCCCCTGGAAGTTTCCAAGGTGTACGAAGCGATGTCTGTTGTAGGCTATCGGTTCCTACGACAAGCTACTGGCGAGAAGATATGGATGAAATATTTGCCCTCTAAAAATTCACAAGATTATTGGGCAGCAAGGCGATATTTAGAGGAATTCTTAACTCCCCGTGTAGACTTAGCTTTACGGTTTAGAGAACAAAACAAGACCGATTTACCACAGGTAAGTTCTTGGTTCTCCGAATCAATGTTAGTCAAAATCGCTGCCAAAGAACCAAAATACAATCGCGACACATTAATAGCAGAATGTGTTGAACTCTTAATCGCTGGTACTGATACAACAGCCCATACTTTATCCTTTGCAGTAGGAGAGTTGAGCTTCAATCAAAGGGTTTTTCAGCAAGCACGAGACATCGTTGACCAAGTTTGGCAAAGCAAAGGCTTGATAAATACCGAAAGCCTCAAGGAATTGGCTTATATTAGCGCAATTATTAAGGAGACCTTGCGCCTTTATTCAGTAGCCTCAGGCTCGACTTCATTGGAGGCTCAACGCGACACCCTCATTGATGGTAAAGCGATTCCTCGCGGTACAAGAATAGCTTGGTCAATGCTTGCTGCGGGAAGAGATCCAGAAGTCTATGCTAATCCAGAGGAATTTCTGCCAGAACGTTGGTTAGAGAAGAGCAAGGAAAATAGTTCGCTGCCAATGATAGACTTTGGCTCAGGACCTCATCGTTGCTTGGGGGAGCATTTATCAATGCTGGAAGGAACGATGATGCTAGCATTATTGCTCCGCAACTTCGACTGGGATTTAGTCAAGGGTCGTTCTTCTCTAGAACAATTACAGCAAAACCTGTTAATTTATCCGTCTGATAAAATGCCAGTGCGCTTTAAATTGAGAAATTCCCTTCCACTATAAAAAACCTATCTTCAAGGTTTGAATTAAACTATTTACAGTAGCTCGAAAAGTTTTGCCAACGCTAAAGAATAGTAGTGTATGGAGTAGTGCTAAAAAATTAATGCATCATTAATTTTTTAGCACTACCCAATATTGGCTTAATTCAATGGAACGGAGAATTAAGTGGTATTTTTTATGTCCGCCACCGATCGAATTGATCTTCAGAGCATCCATTGATGTAAGTATTGAGTACCCAACCCTTCAGAGGTTTAACCACCTCCGGAGTCACTCCGGGTTGTGAGGTTACTCTTCCAGAGATTTGAACCCAGCTACCCTGTTTTCGCACTGCCCGAACCGTATCGCCTCTATTGAGTTTGGCGACTATATTGGATTGAGTATTGGGTAGACTACGGATATTGACGTTATTTCCATTAATAAATGAACATACGCCTTGGTTTTGTGCAGGTCTCGATTGAGCCTGTAAAATTGGTGTAGCTGCATTTGCCTTTGTTTGGGCGATTAGCTGCAAGCCAGTGGTATAGAAACATAGCAGTGCGATCGCTGTCAGAGAGTTTGTCGAATTGCTCATCTTTATGGATTAAGTGCATCTGCACTGATGTAAATTCAGTCTCACCTTAACTGACTTACTTCCAAATAATATATTTTTTGATATTTATTTAAATTGTTAAAAGGCTATCAATCCCTCAAGCTTGCTACTTTAAGCGAGCTGACATAAATAAAGTTAAAAGTCAACTCTTCTTAATTAATCCACTACTTTTAGCAATCCCTGCTTCAGTGCATCAAACACGCGATTAATTAGCAGGTGTTCTGCTTCACTTAGGGTTTCCTGCGATAGGAATGTTGACATCAATAGACGTTGATCGGTACGAGAAATTTGGCGAAAGACAAAGATTCGCTCAACAATTTGTTGAACGGAGATTGTGGGTAAACTAGCTGAAGCTGGCATAGTTCTCTAGCAACTTTATGTAATACTGCTGCGAATCCCGCAGAACGAGATTCTGAGGACATATAAAAATATTGTAATATTTCTTTACAATCCTGCGCGATCGCCATCTTCAAGAGAATGTAACAATTCCTTCATAATTTGGTGATTCTCATCATTGACAAATCAGATTGTCTATCCAAACACTCCCGAATATCCCGTAAAATAGCTTGGCGTTGTAGCAAGAAGGCAAAAAAATGACTCAGGCTCGGATTGGGATTATCGGTGGCAGCGGTCTCTACAAGATGGAGGCGCTCAAAGATGTAGAAGAGATGCAAATCTCCACGCCTTTTGGCTTCCCCTCTGATGCTTTGATATTGGGAACTTTGGAAGGAACGCGAGTGGCTTTCCTGGCACGTCACGGTCGCAATCACACGCTGTTGCCTTCTGAGTTGCCGTTTCGAGCCAACATCTACGCCATGAAGCAGCTAGGCGTCGAGTACCTGATCTCTGCATCGGCGGTGGGTTCTCTCAAAGAAGAAGCGAAACCTTTAGATATGGTAGTGCCGGATCAATTTATTGACCGCACCAAAAATCGAGTTTCTACCTTTTTTGGGGAAGGGATTGTGGCTCATATTGGGTTTGCCGATCCCGTGTGCAATCAATTGGCTGGAGTTGTGGCAGATGCGATCGCATCTTTAAACTTACCCGACGTCACGCTCCATCGCGGTGGTACTTATGTTTGTATGGAAGGACCCGCATTTTCTACAAAAGCTGAATCGCATCTTTACCGCAGTTGGGGTGCCACAATCATTGGCATGACTAATTTACCAGAGGCGAAGTTAGCCAGAGAAGCAGAAATTGCTTATGCAACCTTAGCATTAGTAACAGATTACGATTGTTGGCACCCCGATCACGACAGCGTAACGGTAGAAATGGTCATTGCCAATCTGCAACGCAATGCAACCAATGCTCAAAAAGTAATTCAAGAAACTGTTCGGCGTCTGAGTGAAAATCCGCCAGTTTCTGATGCTCACTCGGCTTTAAAATATGCAATCCTCACGCGACTAGAGAACGTTCCGGCAGCAACGAAGGAGAAAATGGGGTTGCTGTTGAAGAAGTATTTGTAGTCAACGGGTTTTTCATGCATTAACTTTCTACCAAGGACTCCCAATCATTGTGAAAGCTGACCAGAAATAAGGATGCTTTAGGTCTTTATCTCCGATTGATGCAAGAGAGGAGGGTAGAGGCATATTGCCATCAGAAGTATGCAGTTGTCCCCCTTCTAGTCGCACCTTTCCCTTTAACATTGCTAGCTGTGCCTGTCGCAAAGCTTCTGCCTTAATCGGGGCTTTTTTCAATTCTTTGTAGAAATCGGTCATTAGCCCCAATGTACCTTCATCGCTGACGTACCAAAGACTTGCCAGCGCTGACTTCACGCCTGCTTGCACCGCAAACCCGGCAAAGCCCAACTCGGCTTCTTCATTTCCCAGTGCTGAACGACAGGCACTCAGCACTAATAATTCTACCGCTGGTTTATTCCAGCCCAACTGACGCACTTGATCCAATCTCAATTGGGTGTCCCACAGCTGAATATAGGAGTTACCGAGTGCCCCTGACTTAAATTCTGCATGAGTTGCGAGGTGGATAATTTCGTAGGGTGTAGAAGTGCGTTGTGCTTTTAAATTCTTGAGGGTGAAAGCTTCGTTGAGGAAGGATTTACCTTGCCATAGCTTAGAAGTAATCATCGACAATTCTACCGGCACAGCAGGCAATGGATTTTGCGTTTTGTTGGTAAAGCGGTCGGCACCCATTGCCAAGACTTTAGCGTTTTTAATGTTAGCGTAGCGGGTATCGGTGAGGCTGAGGCTAGGCATGAGACCGATACTATATTTCTCGATTAAAAACTGTTGACCGTCATGGAGGGCGGCGATAGGAAGCGATCGCAAGCCTGCATCCATAATGAAGACTAAATTCTGGATACCTTGGGCTTCTAATTCGTCCTTAATGGGTGCAATTAGCCACTGATACAGTTGTTCGGCGGGGGCACGATAGTCGTCATTCAGTTTATTTTTATTGGTAATGGCGTTTCGCAACTTTCCAGCGACTTTCAGGATTTGCGATCGCGAAGCGGATGCGCCCAGCGCTCCTCGCTTGCTGCCTGCTACACGCACCCGTTTCGTTTTCCCCTCTCCTGTTACCAAAATTAGCTCTAGTCGCTCATCGTCTTTGTTAATTTGAGTTTTTTGGCTACTAGAAACTTGATCCGGTGCAAAGACTGCATAAACAAATGCTGATTTGATGCTCGTCTGCTTCTCGATTTGGCTCAATAGGTTGGCGGCTGCTTTCGGATTGGTGATATTTCCCGTTTGCCCCAGATGTTGGTCAAATTTAGAGGTGATTGTGCTATCCAGGTCGCTCGTCGTATCAACTGTTACGTCAGAGACGCTTGTAGGCGTATTCAAGGGCATCGCGCCGAAGTAGGGAAGCAGGTTGTCTCCCGGACGGCGGGGAGTAATTTGAATATTGCCTTGGCGATAAGGGCCAGGAAATTCTTTGGATGGCAAAATCGTACTCAGGAACCCGGTTCCGGTGGTGAGAGCGCCAGCCGTACCGTTTTCTGTCGCATCTCCTACCACGAAGGGAGTAAAGGAGGAACCGCCTCCGTGGGAAATCATAATCGCGCCGTCCCCAGCGCCTCCAATCGTGGAAATGCTGGTCGCAAATGGGTTTTTGGAATCGGTGAAAGTGCCTGTAGCACGGAAGAACCGATCGGTTGTAATTTTAACAACTCCTCCGAAGGCGCTTCCTCCACTTTGGGCATTGATGGAGACAACTTGAATGTCATCAATTGGCTTTTTGTTGAGTTCGATCAGCGGGTTTGCCAAGGTGACGTTACCACCTTTCCCGAAGCTGGAACTAGAGTCGATAACTCCAGCAGTGATGATGCCTTGAGCGGAAACTTCAATATCCCCACCGCCTGCTGCTCCTTGGGAGAGCAAATTGCCGCTTTGAATGGCTGCTGCATCGCTTAAAAGAGCGTGAAGCGGAGCTATCGCCGTTAGGCGAATCGCGCCGCCGGTGCCATTGGTAGAAGATGTGTCAATATTTGCCGTGGTGATGCTACCTGGAGCCGCAACGGTGACTGCACCCCCGCTGGTTGTACCTTTGGAGGTCAAATTTGCAGCGGTAATGGCTCCGTTTTTGCTAGTAAGTGCGATCGCTCCCCCGGTGCCTTTTTCGGAAGCAGAATCAATATTGGCAGCAGTGATATTGTCTTGAGCAGAGACAGTGATGGGAGAACCGGAAGTTTTCACATTTCCAGTCTGTACGGTTCCGTTTTGGCTGCTAAGCGCGATCGCATTTCCAGCACCTTTAGTCGCTGTTGCGTCAAGATCCAGCGTCGTGATGCTGTCATTGGCGATAACTGTAATTCCCCCAGCATCCGTATCGCCTTTGGATATCAA
>NZ_JACJOQ010000062.1:0-3795 GCF_014695635.1 Coleofasciculus sp. FACHB-712
ATCACCCTTGATGGCAGCCTCGGCTTGGCAAAAACCTTAACGGGTCCCAATTACGTTATTCCTCAATCAGCGGGTCAAACCGTCGGCAGTAATCTGTTCCACAGCTTTGGAAAATTTAGCCTCAACGCAGGCGAGGTAGCGGGTTTTAGCAGCGCCGCCAATATCCAGAATATTCTATCCCGTGTTACAGGGGGTTCTCCCTCCTTGATTAACGGCTCAATTTTTACCGATCAGCCGGTCAACTTCTTCTTGATCAATCCCAGTGGCATTCACTTCGGGCCAAAGGCTCAACTCAATGTCGGTAGTGCCACCAGAGGCTCTTTTGTTGCCACAACTCTGGATGCTTTGGTGTGGGCGGATGGTAGCCAGTTTAGCGCCACCAATCCAGAAGAAGCGAGTAGCTTACTGACGATGGTTGGCGATCCGAGTGGGTTTATCTCTTCACAACTGCCGAAACCAATCGTGGGTTCTGCTAGCACCCTGAAAGTTGCAGAAAATCAGACTTTGTTGTTATTAGGCGGTGATGTGAGTTGGAAGGGCGGGCTTTTGCAGGCGCGGAGTGGTCGAGTCGAGTTGGCAGGAGTCGCAGAACCAGGAACCGTAAAGCTGAATGCACAAGGCAATCGTTGGCGCTTGAAATTTCTAGATAGCGTCGTCCATGCAGATATATCCCTCACGAATCAAGCCGTGATTGATGTCAATGGTCAAGGTAGCGGGGCGATCCAGCTTTCCGGCAGACAGGTGACATTCAGCGATGAGTCAAAAGTTTCTGCAAATACGTTGGGGAATCGAAATGGGCAAGGAATCTTTATCCAAGCTGTGCGGCTAACCATTCAAGGGGGTTCTCAGGTCTCTGCAACAACCACCGGCAAGGGGAAAGGAGGGATTATCGACATCAATGTCTCTGATTCGGTAGAACTGATCGGCACCTCAGCGGATGGTCAAAAACCCAGCAAACTCGCCAGTGATGTTAAAGATGCAGGGGGAGATGCGGGAAACGTGACAATTACGACCCGGCAATTGCTAGTTCGGGATGGGGCGCGGATATCAGCGAGTGGTTCCGGAACGGGGCAGGGAGGAAGTATCAACGTCTATGCCACCGATCGGGTGGAACTGAGTGGCACCGCACCGAGCGATCGCCGTCCCAGTGGATTGTCGGTTCAAACTTCTAGAGGCAATGGGAAAGCTGGAAACTTAACGATTACCACTCGGAAATTGACGATCCGAAATGGGGCAGAAGTCTCTGCGGCTACTTTTGGGGCAGGTTTCGGGGGAAATGTGGAGGTGAATGCCTCTGAGTTGGTAGAACTGATTGGGACTTCAGGAAATGGAAAGCTTCGCAGCAGATTGTTTGCTGGAACCGGCAACCCTGCCGATGTCATCCGAGACGGAGATGGTTCCCCCTCCGATAGCAGTAATCTTCCGGCATTTTCGACCGGAGATGGGGGAAGTCTGACGGTTAAAACTCAGTTGTTAACGGTTCGGGATCGGGGACAAATCTCTGTGGGCAGTCAAGGGTTAGGAAAAGCTGGGGAACTCGAAATTGACTCTGGCTCTATCCTGCTAGACAATGGGGCAACCCTCAACGCCCAAACTGTATCCGGTGACGGCGGGAATATTCGATTGCGAGTGCAAGACTTATTATTGCTGCGCCGCAATAGTAACCTTTCCACCACCGCAGGCACTGCAAAAGCGGGTGGAGATGGCGGGAATGTGGATATTAATGCCAAATTCATCGTCGCTGTCCCATCTGAAAATAGCGATATTACCGCCAATGCCTTCCAAGGTCGGGGAGGGAGTATCAACATCACCACTTCTAGTATCTTTGGTAGCCAGTTGCGATCGCGCCCAACCTCCCAAAGTGACATCACGGCGAGTTCGGAATTTGGGGTAGATGGCACCGTACAAATTAATACTTTGGATGTCGATCCCAGTCGCGGGTTAGCGACTTTACCAGCCGAATTGGTCGATGCTTCTGGATTGGTAGCACAAACTTGTCCGGCGAGTGGCAGCAACGTTGCGAGTTCTTTCACCGTGACGGGAAGCGGAGGGTTGCCGGACAATCCTAGCGAAACCCGAAGCAGCAGTGCCGTTTGGACAGATTGGCGTCAGGTTGCACCAGCTTCCACTCACTCCCAAAAGGATGTTGCCATACAGTCAAACTTGACAAAAGAGCCGGTAGAAGCACAAGGTTGGGTGAAAAACGATCGAGGCGAAGTCGTTCTCACGGCTGCTGTTCCGTACTCCTCTCTTCATTCCGGGCTAACAACCGCTAAGTGCCATGTACCGTAATTTTTCTGGGGGCGATCGCTTATTGTATCTTCGGCTGGGTTTAGCAATCCTGAGTATCTGCTTGACGGCGCAAGTCGCGCGATCGCTTCCGGAAACGATTGACTCGGCTCAACCTCAACTCCCTCCACCACAAGACATCCTTCAGCCGCCACCTCCCTCCCCTTCCCCACTTCCTTTACCAGAAACACCTGCCCCACTACCGCCGCCAGGAGACTTGCTCCAGTCGCCTATGCAGCCTTCCCCGGAGGCGGAAACACCGGGGGAGACTGTTCCTGGCAACATCACGGTGGAAAAGTTTGAATTCATCGGCAATACAGCTTTCAGTTCCGAAAAGCTAGCGGAAATTACCAAGCCGTTTACCAATCGACCGATTTCCTTTGCCGAACTGCTGCAAGCTCGAACTGCTGTCACCGAGTTTTACGTCAACCAAGGGTATATTACGTCAGGTGCCCTGATTCCAGCTAACCAAACGATTCAGGGAGGCGTCGTCACCATTCAGGTCGTCGAAGGCGGCTTAGAAGACATTAAAATTAGTGGCACGCGACGGTTAAATTCCAACTACGTGCGATCGCGTTTGGCTGTCGCCACATCAAAGCCGCTCAATCGAGAGCGTCTCTTAGAAGCATTGCAGCTGCTGCAACTCAATCCGCTGATTGCCAATTTATCCGCGGAACTTTCTGCTGGAACCCGTCCGGGATTCAGTTTGCTGGAGGTTCGGATAACAGAGGCGAAGACCTTTAGCACCCAAATCGGCATCGATAACGGTCGTTCCCCTAGTGTGGGCAGCTTCCGACGTCGCTTGCAAGTGAATGAAGCGAATTTATTCGGTTTGGGAGATGGTTTAAGCCTTGCCTACAGCAATACAGATGGCAGCGATAGCTTCGATACTTCCTACACACTGCCGATTAATCCTTACAATGGCACGTTTAGCGTCAGTTACGGCACCACATCCAGCGATGTGATTGAGCCACCCTTCGACCGTCTCGATATTTATGCCGCCTCGCGCTACTACGAATTGACCCTGCGCCAGCCAATTGTTCAAACCCCCACCCAACAATTCACCGTCGGTTTAACAGCATCTCGGCGGGAAAGCGAAACTTCTTTGCTAGAGATTCCGTTTCCCCTGTCGGCGGGCGCTGATGACGAGGGACGCACCCGGATATCAGCATTACGATTGTTTCAGGAATGGACGCAAACCGGGACTCGCCAAGTCATTGCCTTGCGATCGCAATTTAATATCGGACTCGGTGCCTTTGATGCCACCCTCAACGAATCTGGTCCCGATAGCCGCTTTTATTCATGGCAAGGGCAAGCCCAGTGGGTACGCCTCCTCGCCCCAGAAACGTTGCTATTGGTGCGTGGCAACGTGCAACTGGCAGATAGAACCCTAGTTCCTTTAGAACAATTTGGTTTAGGCGGCTTAGAAAGCATCCGGGGTTATCGTCAGGATGCTCTGCTGACGGATAACGGAGTCTTGCTGAGTGCAGAACTTCAGTACCCGGT
>NZ_JACJOQ010000620.1:0-3701 GCF_014695635.1 Coleofasciculus sp. FACHB-712
CAATTGCTCTGACATGACTTTCTTGCTCCTCGCCGAATCATCAAGCCTTATGCAGTTTCCAACCAGTCATAGATTTGATCTAACTGTTCCAACGTTACTAAACCGTATTGCCATAGGATCATCGGCAACGGGCCAGGATCTTGTTCCCGACGCCGCAAAGCGATCGCAATCGATGCCTTAGATATTGCTAAATCTTCTTGAAGAAAACGGAGAAATCGAGAAAAATTCGTAGGTGCCATGATGGCTTTTACCCCCTTTGTTGAATCTATTTTGTAATTTAAACCTTGGTTTGTTGAGTAACGGTAGTCAGTATTTTATCTGTCCACCTTTACTCGACTCCTTTTATACTATTTTGCCGCTACTCACTGTAACGCTAGTGTTTCAGATCACCAGCCTGGTGTGACAATTACGGCAGCCGGTATGGGTATTAACAGAAGAATGCTCATACTAGATTCAGGACTTTAGGCATCCCTTCCGGGCTGACCTAGAGAATAAGACTAAAAACTTAGGCTCACTCCCCTTTTTTCTGAAATCTTAGCCGACTGTTGCTAGTGAACTTTGCTTAATATTTTCTTTAGCAATTCACTGAAATCCCTCTGTATTAGGAGAGATTTGCTTGCCTAGAGCGTCTATGCCTCTCACCTCACACCAAATTCCAGGCAAAGCACTCTCATTCTTGGAAGAACCATGTCTCTGGAAGCGAGAATCTAGGTTTAAGCGTAACAATAATTGAAATTTGCAGTCTTAAACTCTCTCTTGGGAAAGAGTAGCTTATTTTTGCGACAAATAGGTTAAAAGAACGAGTAAATTTTTAAATCGTTTCGATAAGGACTATAAAAGACAGCCAGAAAGTCGGTCTGTCTTAGTATTGAGTTACTGAATGGTCACGCGATCGCCTGCCTTCAAACCGAGTTCCGCAGCGCGTCCTCCCCGGAGTTCAATCACCTGGTTAACGGGCGTATTGGGACCATAGGTGGGGCAAAGACTGGTTTTACAGGGAGGGACATCGGCAACGATCGCTTTCACCACTCCATCCAGCATAAAAACCATATCCAGCGGGATGAGGGTATTCTTCATCCAGAAATTGATCGGTTGCGGTGGATTGAAAAGAAAGAGCATCCCGCGATCGTCCGCCAAAGATGTTCTGTACATTAACCCCATTTGCTGTTGTTGGGGAGTCCGCGCTACTTCTAGCTGAATCACCTGACCTGCCATCGTTGCCTTGGCTGAAATTGGCAAAGTTTGACCCCTCTTATTCTGTGCGGGTGATGCTTCCGGTGATGAGTGCGCTTGTTGTGCAGGGGTCGTCGGTGCTGATGTCGGTGCTGATACTGGCGACGCCTGCTGCAATGGTTGCGCGGGTTCCCCACTCTGAGAGGAGGTTGATGGCACCGATGCCGAACATCCCATCAGCAAAACTGCCAGCATCATGACGACTAAACTTGCCTGCTTTTTCACATTGCGATCGCTTTTGGCAGATGTGCCTAAGCGCTGCTCTCTCCAGTCCAAATTCATCCTTAATCCTTGATATTTACGCCCAAAACTCAAAACCTAAGCTTCCCGCAAAACGTATCCGACACCTCGCACTGTCTGAATCAGGCGCTTCTCGCCCTCTTCTTCGATTTTGAGACGCAAATAACGGATATACACCTCAATCACATTCGACTCTCCCATAAAGTCGTATCCCCAAACATTTTCTAGAATCTGTTCGCGGGTTAAAACCTCACGGGGATGCGACATCATATATTTTAGAAGTTCAAATTCCTTCATTGTCAGGTCAATTACTCGGCCATTCCGCATCGCTCTGCGAGTAGACAAGTCTAAAACCAGTTCGCCAAACCGTAACTGTTCGCTAGCACCCGCTTCCGGCTGTAAGTAGAGGCGCACCAGTTGCAAAAAAGCGTCTGTGCGATAGGGTTTGAGGAAGTAGTCATCGGCACCCGAATTTAGACAAGCAACTCGATCTTCTACAGTATCGCGAGCCATCAACAGCAGCACTGGCACGCGAGAACCGGCATTCCTCAGTTGGTTGCACAATTTCAATCCTGAATCCCCTGTTAGCACTCGATCTACGACGACTAAAGCTGGCTGAAGTTCGCAAGCTTGATGAAAACCACTGGTGGTGTCTGGTGCAACCACAGTCGTATACCCAGCCTCTCGCAAATCCATGCTGACACGTTGGACAAGAATTTCGTCGGTTTCGACAAGTAAAACACAGGGAGTGCGGTCAAAAGTAACAGGAGACATAGGCTACATTGGGGCGCTTTTGCTGCGTTGTTATCTCAGTTTAACTACACTGGCAAGCGTTAGCTGCTTCCTTCAATGTAGGTAAGTATTCATGCTTAGTATAAAACACAGGATAGGGAGAGCGAGGGGCAAGTAGCGATCGCCTAAATAAGTTGCCAGACCTAAGATTCCCCTAATTCCCCGATAACTTGAGGAGAACCGGAATAAATCTTCCTTGAAAACAGGGATTTAGGGGGAAAACGATTGTTAGGGTAAATAACGACAGGCAACCCCCTCCTAGATGCAAAGTTAGCAGAATTTAATTTTCACAAAAACTCTTGTTTTTACTAATAAAAAAAGCAGTTTAATCAGGAGCGATCGCTTTCTTCATCAATTCTTTATAAAAGTCTACTCAGGCTTTCTTCAACCTGACTGGAAGACGCGATCTCTCCCCTTCCTCGGAGCCGGGATTTTGCAAATTTTGTCTAAGTCTTGCCTTAAATAAATGCAAAGCAGGTTTCAGACTGATGGCTTAGCTTTGCTCAATTAAACTACTAATCTCGGTTAAAATAGATTCTGACTTCTTAAGGAAATGACTGCTATGCAACAAAAGACGTCGTTACAGTCTTGCACTTTCATAATTTTAGTTACTTCCGAAAACGAGAAAGTCTGCAAAATAGATTAAGCTGATCGTTCAAAGCCTAACGCAACTACCTATTCATAAAGACGCCGCCATCTATGACCAGCCCCTTCTTGACTCGCCTCCACAGTCCTGAACGTCCTGTCATCGTCTTCGATGGCGCAATGGGAACTAACCTCCAAACACAAAACCTCACCGCCGCCGACTTCGGAGGGCCAGAATACGAAGGTTGTAACGAGTATCTGGTACACACCAAACCAGAAGCGGTAGAGAAGGTGCATCGGGACTTTTTGGCAGTCGGTGCCGATGTGATTGAAACAGATACTTTTGGCGGTGCCTCGATTGTGCTTGCAGAGTACGACCTGGCGGATCAAGCCTACTATTTAAATAAGAAGGCGGCGGAACTGGCGAAGCGCGTGGCGGCGGAATTTTCGACCCCAGAGAAACCCCGGTTTGTAGCGGGTTCGATAGGGCCAACGACCAAGCTGCCAACGCTGGGACATATTGACTTTGACACACTGCAAGCTTCCTTTGAAGAGCAAGCTGAGGCGCTTTACGACGGCGGCGTCGATTTATTTCTTGTCGAGACTTGTCAGGATGTGCTGCAAATCAAGGCAGCACTGAATGCGGTTGAGGAAGTCTTTCAGCGCAAGGGAGAACGACGCCCGTTGATGGTGTCGGTGACGATGGAAGTGATGGGTACAATGCTCGTCGGTTCTGAGATTAGCGCCGTAGTGACGATTTTGGAACGTTACCCGATTGATATTCTCGGACTGAACTGTGCCACGGGGCCAGATCGGATGGCTGAGCATATCAAGTATCTTTGCCAGCACTC
>NZ_JACJOQ010000621.1:0-11007 GCF_014695635.1 Coleofasciculus sp. FACHB-712
GTAAAGATGGCGACGTTTGATAGTCAGCAAATTTCTCTCCTCTGTCAAAAGCTGCTGTTGAGGGAGATAGCACTTCAATGACCAAAATGGGATAGAGGATGAAGTCATCTGTAGAGTTTGTATCCTGTTCATCGCAAGTTACTGCAACATCGGGATAATAATAGCAGTCTGCTGACTCTAGCCTAACTTTGATATCCGAGGAGAGAACAAGGCAAGGACTATTATTGAGGTGATTGCCCAATATTCTTACTAGGTTGCTAGCAATAATAATATGAGGCTTCTTTGCCCCTACCGTTGCATAGACTTGCCCTCGCCTATACTCATGTTTGATAGGGCTGACTCGCTCTCCCTCTAGGTAATCTTCTTTGGAAATGTAGAAGTTTTTGCTAATAGTCATTGGATAGTTTTTCAAAACGAGTGGCTATTTCGGCAATCTGTAACCAACTTTAACAAAGCATTGCCGAACTTGGCTTCAGATTCAGTTGACACAACAAAAGAGCGATCGCTATTTTGTTACTGACGGTTGTATACCCGGAAACACACTTTATTTATCCTTTACTCCCCTGGGCAGAGAAGGGGAAAATAGCGATCGTGGAACTTGCTAAAGTAGTTGTACTGTGGTGTCCCAATGTAGTCGTTTTTAAAGCGATCTCTACTCGCGCAACATTCCAACCCCCCTGCAATTTAACGCTAGGCTCAGACGCGCTACTTGTGGATTAACAGCAACTCAAGCCTTCAAACAGGAATTAGCATGGGCTGGGTTGCTAGTTTCCGAGCAATTCTAAAAACAAAAATTATAAATTGACATAACCGCAAGAATGTAGAGAAGGATGAAAGTGGTGTCTACCTCCAGGTATGTCAGCCAGACAATCCATTGATAGTTGATATAACAATGATTCCCGATAACGAAGCTGACCGACTCGCCGCCGTGCGTCGCTACGACATTCTTGACACACCTCCAGATGGAGCCTTCGACCGAATTACAGCTCTAGCTGCCCGGTTTTTTAATGTCCCGATTTCCATTATTAGCATCGTTGACCACGACCGGATCTGGTTTAAATCCCATCATGGGCTAGAAGTTCAGCAAATTGGACGCGAACCCGGACTGTGTGCCAGTGCGATTTTGCAAGAAGACGTTTACACCGTTCTGGATGCCAAAGTAGACCCCCGCACGTTTGTAAATTCCTTAGTAGCTGGGGAATTTGGACTTCGCTTTTACGCGGCGGCTCCCTTGCAGACACGCGATGGTTTCAACTTAGGCACTATTTGTGTAATCGACTATCAACCCCGTCAAGTGACCGAAGCAGAAAAGGCAACTCTCAAAGACCTAGCCGCCATCGTCATTGATGAATTGGAACTGCGACTCTCCGCTCAAAAAGCCGTACAAGCTGAAGTCGCCCTACGGATGGCAGCACTGGAAGCAACGCGATCTAAAAGCGAATTTCTGGCGATGATGAGCCATGAAATCCGCACTCCGATGAACGGAGTTATTGGAATGGCAAGCTTGCTATTGGATACAGAACTAACGTTCCAGCAACGAAAGTTTGTCGAGATCATCAGTAGCAGTGGCGATTCCTTACTGAAAATTATTAATGACATTCTCGACTTTTCAAAAATCGAGTCTGGCAAGCTGGAATTAGAAGAACAACCTTTAAACTTGTTAGATTGCATTGAAGCTGCCTTAGATTTACTCGCTCCCCATGCTTTTGAAAAAGGCTTAGAACTTGCTTACCGAATTGAGACAGGAACACCTAGCATCGTGCTAGGAGATGAAATCAGACTGCGCCAAATTCTGGTGAACTTGCTAAGTAATGCAATTAAATTTACTTCTGCTGGAGAAGTCGTGGTTTCTGTAACAGCAACAGAAGTAATGGTTAATCAGGAGTCAGCAATTAGTCACCGGCAAGAAAACCAATCATCCATTGCCCCTGATTCATTCCCTAAAACCTATTACGAAATCCAATTTTCCGTCAAAGATACCGGAATTGGGATTCCTTCAGACCGAATCAATCGTTTATTTAAGTCGTTTAGCCAGGTTGATGCCTCTACCGCCCGTCAATATGGGGGAACCGGCTTGGGACTGGTGATTAGCAAACGCTTGAGTGAAATGATGGCGGGTCAGATGTGGGTTGAAAGCGAAGTGGGACGCGGCTCCACCTTTTATTTCACGATCGTCGTCCGAGATTTTCCTGGCTGTCCACTTGTTGAACTCGATGCTGTCCAGCCGCAGTTAGCTGGAAAACGGCTATTAATTGTGGATGCCAACGTTACTAGCCGCCAGATTTTGATTTTGCAAACGCAATCTTGGGGAATGATGCCGAAGGCAACTGAATCGGGTGCCCAGGCGTTAAACTGGCTTCGGCAAGGAGAGCGTTTTGATATGGTGATTCTCGATAGGCAAATTTTAGGGATGGACGCCTTGAGCCTAGCGACAGAAATTCGCTCCTTCCCGAACGCTCAAGCATTACCCGTGGTGATGTTGACAACGTATGGCAAGGAACCGGGGGGGAAACAGTTAGATCGAGTAAAATTTGCAACCTTCCTGAATAAGCCGATTAAACAATCTCAGCTTTACAATACCTTGAGCGATCTGTTGGTACGAGAGCCGATCAAGGTGCATCACGCACCCTTTACTTTCCCTGAGTTTCAGCTCCCCTTTGCCGAAAGTCTTCCCCTCCGAATTCTTGTCGCCGAAGATAATCGGGTGAACCAGAAGGTTGCTTTGCACATACTTCAACAGTTGGGGTATCGAGCCGATGTTGTTAACAATGGGTTAGAAGTGCTGGAATCTTTGCGGGGTCAACCCTACGATCTGCTGCTGCTGGATGTGCAGATGCCAGAAATGGACGGTTTAGAGACGAGTCGTAACATCTGCCAAAAAGAATTGGCAACCGATGGGAGCGCAAAACCTTGGATTATTGCCATGACGGCGAATGTCATGCAAGGCGATCGCGAAACGTGTCTGGAAGCTGGCATGGACGACTATATCAGCAAGCCGCTCCGCAAGGAAGAGTTAGTTCAGGCTTTGCTGAGGTACAGGGGAACTGAGGTGCAGGGGTACAAAGGTGCAGGGAAGTTGGGGATTGGGGAAGTCAAAAAAAGAGAGGGCGAAGCCACTACTTCACTGAATACTGAGTGCGGACAGGGTAGCGATGTAACATTATCATTCAGTACTCCTATTGATGCGAAGATCCTGGAAGCATTTGCTAAAACAGTGGGAGGGAAAGCCTCAAATTTATTGACTCAATTGATTCATTGCTATTTAGAAGATGCTCCCAAACTGCTGCAAGCAATGGAGACGGCAGCGAGTAACCAAGATGCGATCGCGCTCAGGCAAGCATCTCATACTTTGAAAGCCAGCAGTGCCGCTCTTGGGGCAGTACAACTGGCTACTTTGTGTAAACAGCTAGAAGCGATGAGCCGGACTGGAGAAATTGCGGGTGCATCCAAAATTGTTGTACAGATTGAAACAGAGTATGAAAAAGTGAAAACGGCTTTGCAGATGGAAGCACAATCAAGTCAGCAATGAATATTACTTGCACCGAACCAGATTCCTACCTTGTTCTGATTGTTGACGACGACAAATTCACGCGGATGCAGCTGCGCGCCATGATTGAACACGAAGGCTACACAGTGGCAGAGGCAAGTGATGGAGAGGAAGGATTAGCTGCTTACATCAGCCTACATCCAGATATTGTGTTGCTAGATGCGTTGATGCCGATTCTGGATGGCTTTAGTTGTTGTCGCCAGTTAAAATCACTTCCTCAAGGCGATCGCACACCTGTTTTAATCATTACCAGTCTTGATGACCGAGAATCTGTCAATCAGGCGTTTGAGGCAGGTGCTACCGATTACGTGACTAAGCCGGTTCACTGGGCAGTGCTGCGCCAACGGATGCGTCGTCTCCTCCAAGCGAGTCGAGCAGCGGAAGAATTACGACAGCAAAATCAGCGACAACGGCTAATGGGAGCGATGCTGGAGCGCATCCGCCAATCTTTGAATCTAGAAGAAATTCTCAATACTACAGCCAGCGAGGTGCGGCAATTTCTTCAGACCGATCGAGTGATTATTTATCGCTTCAATCCAGATTGGAGTGGCATGGTGGAGGTGGAATCCGTAGATGAGCGCTGGACTCCTATCTTAGGGAAAACCATTGTAGATCCGTGCTTTGCTGAAAACTATGTCAACCCTTACAAACAGGGTCGTATCCGAGCTACGGAGGATATTTACAACGCTGGCTTGAAACAGTGTTACATCGATTTAATGTCTCAGTTTCAAGTCAAAGCTAATTTGGTGGTGCCCATCCTGCAAAACAGGGCTGAGGAAAGGGAACCGGGGAGCCGGGAGGAATCTTCGCTCAGTCCCCAAATAGCCCCTAGCACGGATAGCACTCAGTTATGGGGGCTGTTGATTGCTCATCACTGTTCGCAACCTCGGCACTGGCAACCGTGGGAGATTGATTTTCTCAGTTCGTTGGCAATTCAGGTAGCGATCGCGATTCAACAATCTGAACTTTACCAACAGGTGCAGCGGCTCAACACAAACCTCGAACACCAGGTACAGGAACGCACCAGCCAGTTGCAGCAAGCTCTCAAATTTGAAGCGATGCTCAAACGAATTACTGATAAAGTGCGTGACAGCCTTGATGAGAGCCAAATTTTGCAAACAGCCGTGCAAGAATTAGCACAAGTGCTGGGAGTTACATACTGCGATACGGCGTTATATGACATTAATGGGGCTACTTCCACGGTTTGCTATGAGTACACGCTTTCCATGCCTTCATCTGAGGGAAGCGAAATCCAAATGGCAAGTAATCCGGCGATTTACTCCCAACTATTGCAAGGAAAGCATTTACAATTTTGCAAAATAGGCCCTAACCCAATTCAGCCGGTTTCCGGTGAATTTTCAGTTTTGGCTTGTCCGATTTTTGATGACCAAGGGGTTTTGGGCGATCTGTGGTTATTAAACGATCGGGAATATATTTTTAACGAACTAGAGATTCGCTTATTACAGCAGGTTGCTAATCAATGCGCGATCGCAATTCGCCAAGCCCGACTTTACCAAGCTTCACTGGCTCAAGTTGAGGAATTAGAAAAACTCAATTTTCTCAAAGATGATTTTTTGAGTACGGTTTCTCATGAGTTACGCACTCCCGTATCCAACATGAAAATGGCAATTCAGATGTTGGAAGTGATTATGGAAGAAACCTGCAATTGGCGGGATGAAATCGCTAATAAAAGTGCGGAGAGACACCCAGGTTATTGCTATTTTGAGCTGTTAAATAATGAGTGTGACCGAGAGATTAATCTGATTAACGATCTACTCCACTTACAGCAACTCAATGCAGAGGCACATCCTTTAGAAAAAACAGCGATTCATCTACAAGACTGGATTCCCCATATCGTAGAACCTTTTGAACAGCGAACCCACAAACACAAGCAAATCTTACAAGTAGAGATTCCCGAAGAACTGCCGATTCTAATCTCCGATCCATTCTGTTTAGCACGCATCCTCACCGAGCTGCTGAATAATGCTTGTAAATATACTCCGCAAGGAGAAAAAATTAAGGTAGCTGTCCATGCTAAATCAGAAAAGCTTCAGCTCGAAGTGACTAATTCTGGAATCGAAATTCCTACAGATGAAATTCCCCGAATCTTTGATAAGTTCTACCGCATTCCAAGTAATGACCCGTGGAAGCATGGCGGAACTGGTCTAGGACTGGCATTGGTTCAAAAAATGGTAGCTTATTTAGGAGGAACAATTAAAGTGGAAAGCAAATCCAAAATAACCTGCTTTTTAGTTGAACTACCGATTTTTTGATTTTAGTAAAATTTGTTAGCAGACAATAAAGTAATTTGCAATAATTGTCAAGAAATCTAAAAATTTCATTGGGATTAAAAATACAATATTGATAAAACGGAAAAGAAGAATCAAGAGAAACTATGACGTTACAAAAAGAATAGAATTGCTATAGAGAATAAAAATAAAAAATTAAAACTTAGCTGTTTACCAATGAGCAATGACCAATCTGCGGCTAGTGTGCCAGAAGAAAGCGTCGGTCGTATTTTACAGCGGGGGGGTGAAGAACTGGCATTGGAGAAAGTGAGCGATCGCTTCACGGTTCGCCCCGCTACCCCCGACGCTGCATCTGAGGAGTTGGCGCAAACGATTCCCGCCCAAGCACACCAGGAAATCCCCGGTAGAAGCGGGATGACTCCTCCCCTACAAGAATTCATTGTTGACCCATCCCAGCGAGACGAAGCCATGCAGGCGGCAAGAGAATCTGAGGATGTCGCCTTTGCCAGTCATGTCTATAAACTTAAAGAGAATCCGCAAACGTTAGTTTACCTAACGGATCAGGTGACTATTCAGTTTGCCCCATCGGTGGATGAAGAAACCCAAAGAGCGATCGCATCCTTATTTGGCTTACAATTGCTGCGACCCGTTAGCGGTATTCCCAACACCTTCGTCTTCGAGGTCAGTCTGCAAGCACGGGAAAATCCCATTAAAATTGCCAACCGCTTAATGGGGCGAAAAGAGGTACTTACCGCCGAACCCAATATCGTTGTTCGACAAGAAAAGCACTACCGGCCCAAAGATTCCCTCTATCCCAAGCAATGGTATCTCAACAACCTTGGCGGATCTCAGATAGCAGCCGGTTCTCACATTTCGGTTGAGAAAGCCTGGGATATCACCAAAGGCATCCGTTCCATCGTTGTCGCAGTGGCAGATGATGGCTTTGACCTCAACCACCCAGATTTTCAGGGAACCGGCAAAATTGTTGCTCCTAAAGACTTCAAAGAACAAGACTTCTTGCCGCTACCTGGAGACGACAATGAAAACCACGGAACCGCCTGTGCTGGGGTTGCAGTCGCAGAAGAAACCGGCACCGGCATTGTAGGAGTCGCCCCAGGCTGTGCCCTGATGCCCCTCCGCACCACCGGCTATCTAGATGACGAAACCATCGAACAACTCTTTGACTGGGCTACCAACAACGGTGCTGCGGTCATTTCCTGTAGCTGGGGGCCAGCAGCCGTCTACTTTCCCCTGTCCCTGCGGCAACGCGCCGCCCTAACTCGTGCCGCGACCCAAGGACGAGACGGTAAAGGCTGTGTCATCGTCTTTGCTGCCGGGAATGCAAATCGTCCCATCAGTGGCACGATTAACGAGCAGGGATGGCCTAATAACCTGTTAAAAGGTCCTACCCAGTGGCTAGGTGGTTTCACCGTTCATCCAGATGCGATCGCAGTTTCTGCTTGTACCAGCCTCAACAAAAAATCTGCCTACAGTAACTGGGGAACCAACGTCTCTGTCTGTGCCCCCAGCAACAATGCCCCGCCGGGAATGTGGTTTGAACAAACCGGCTATGTCAGTACCGCCCCCGAAGTCAGAGCATTGCTGCCTGGATTGGGCATCTTTACCACTGACCGACTCGGAGCCGCTGGCTACGACAGCAGCAACTTCACCAGTGACTTTGGCGGTACCTCTAGTGCTTGTCCCGTGGTCGCAGGTGTCGCTGCCCTCATTCTGTCAGCTAATCCCGATTTAACTGCAACAGAAGTTAGGCAAATTCTGCAACAAACCGCTGACAAAGTCGTTGACCCCGACCCCGACCCCCAATTGACTTTTCGATTGGGCAGTTACGATGCAAACGGTTTCTCTCAGTGGTTCGGCTATGGCAAAGTCAATGCTTTTAAAGCTGTTCAAGCTGCTCAACAGCAGCGCGTCCAACCCTCCCAAGCCTCCCAAGCCTTGCACGGACGCAATGACAACCTCGTCCCCATTCCCGACTACAACTCCCAAGGCGTTACCAGCCCAATTAACGTAACTTACGCCAGTCCTTTACGAGATATCCAAGTCAGCGTCAACATTCAACACCAGTTTTTAGGGGATATCGAAGTTAGCGTGAGGAGTCCTAACGGAATTACGGTGCTGCTGCAAGGTCGTACGCTGGGTTCTACAACTCAATTGCAAGCCACCTACACGCTGCAAAATACACCCGCACTCCAGCAACTTCTCAACAAACCCGTAGCAGGCATCTGGCAGTTATGGGTCGTGGATTATGCCCAGATGGATACAGGAACTTTGAACAGCTGGGAATTAACCTTGGGTATCTGAGTAGGGGCACTGCTGTGCCCCTACTCAGTCTTTTATTGGCAATCAGAGTATGTTGCTGGATATATAGAAATAGCGGTAATGGTCGTGAGTAATGAGCCGTCTCTCATTACTGATTCCCTAAAAGCTCTTGTTCGCGAATGAATGAGAATTTCTATAGCAAGGTTAAAACGATGACTGAGCGCCTGATACTTCATTTAAAGGGGGAGCAGTAGATAGCGTATCCGCCTCTTCTACTTCGCCTCCATCTATCTGTTTAAGCGCCGCTTCTAAATCGGCGGTTAGTTTTTTCGCACTTTGTTTTGGCGTATTGCTGCAATAATTCGCGACTGAGATCGGCTCACCAATGTTAACTTTTATACCGCATCCCCAATGCGGCACCGGGCTGCCGTAACGGACGCTAATCGGCACAATTTTGACATCCAATTCTGGTTGGCTGGATTCCACTTGCAAAGCAATGCGCGCCAAACCCGTCTTGAGGGGGTGAACTTGCGTATCCTGGTAGATGCCGCCTTCCGGGAAGATGACCAGCACTTCTCCCTGGCGGAGAACTTCGACGCCATGACGAAAAGTGCCAACTCCCGGATTTCGGGTATCTACTGGGAACCCTCCCATGCGGCTGATAAACCAGCCTTGCCACCCTTTCATTTCATCCGCTGACACCATAAACCGCAGGTCACGACCCGTCACAGGTTGTCCAGCCGCATGAGGCACGACAAACGCATCCCAGCGAGAGCGATGAGTAGGAGCTAGGATCACCGGCCCGGTAGCGGGGATATTTTCTTGTCCGGTGACTTCGGCTTTACCAAAGTAAAAGGGAATGACAAGATATTTCGTCACCTTATAGCCTAAGGAAGCTAGCCAAGGTAAAACACGGGAAGTAATAGGAACTACCTTGACAGGTTTTGGTGTCTCTATCGTTTGTTCAGAGGGGTCGGGCTGAGTCATCACGAATAAAACTTCTCACAGCATCCATAATTCCAGCTTATGTATGATTACGGCATCTGTCTTCTAGTAGAAGGACAGTTCTCATGCTGTCATTAGCAGAGTAAAAGTAAACATAAATAAGAGCAATTTTTTTGTTTTGCCTTTTGCCTTTTTACTTTTGACTTTTTAAGCGCCGCTGGGCAAACCAAGATTGCAGATGGTGGCGGCAGGCAGACTCTAAGATACCACTTATGACCGGCAAGCGGTGGTTAGAGCAAGCGCTATCTGGAATATTGGCAACGGTACGAATCGCGCCAGTTTTTGGATCGTCCACACCGTAAACGAGAAGTCGCAGACGTGCTAGCGCGATCGCACCAGCGCACATGGGGCAAGGTTCTAAGGTGACGTAGAGCGTGCATTCGTTAAGGTGCCAGTCCTGCATTGCTTGCCCAGCAGCTCTAAGAGCTAAAATTTCGGCGTGGGCAGTCGGGTCTTTGTCACGTTCTTTGCGATTTTCACCCTCTGCAATCAAGTTATTATCTGCACTAACAATTACTGCTCCCACTGGTACTTCCCCAGCATCACCCGCCTTCTCGGCAAGTTCCAGCGCTTGAATCATCCATTGTCGGTGAACTAGGTAAGCAGAGTCCTCAATTTCCGGTGGCGGAATTTCAATAGCCATGCGCTTGTGCCCGTACCGACTATACAAACGAAATTCACCTGTATTGGCTGATTCTAGCCTTGAACGGCGGGTTGAGCCAGTAAGGGGTCTAATTGTCCGCCTGTATTCAATTGATAGAGGTCATCGCTCCCACCAATGTGCTTCTCATTGATGAATATCTGCGGCACGCTTCGACGCCCGTTGGCACGTTCAGCCATCTTCGCTCTGGCTGCCTCATCACCATCAATTTTATACTCAGTAAAGTTGACGCCCTTCCACCAGAGCAAAATCTTGGCTCTGATGCAAAAGGGGCAAGTTTGCCAAGTATAGATTTCAACGTTGGCTTTGTTACGTTCTGGATGACGCCCTAGGATTGGATTAAGAAAGTCAAACATTTTAGGATTTTTAAATTTTCTAGATTTGGATATGTGTTTAGCTGTTGGCATTCAGCAATGCGCCTTCGTTTAATTTACCAAGCCCAGGGCTGAGTACCTCTGTTTAAACTAGATCGTTTTTTCAAACAAAACAACAACTACAATATATTAATAAGTTTAGTAAACTAAAAAAATAATTTTATTAATTTTAAGTTTTTATGGTTTACTTCGTGAAAGGTTATAGGCGTTTAGCATTAACGAGTATTTTGTTCCAATAAATACAAAGTTTTTTGAAAATTATGCTAAGGCGAAAAAATAAGGTCAAAAGGGAGATTTGATAAAATTTTTGATTGTTGAGGATAAAAGCCAGCGAATACTTTTCGACCTGTTTCAAGAAAAAAAATCTAAACTTAATTAAAGCAGTCCTGAAGGATTCGAGAAAGGCGAGATTCCTGAGTTTGAAGGAGAAGCTGGGGATTTGAACTGCTAGCATCTCACAACTCAAATAGGATTGTTCTAGATCGGTTGACTTTTTGTGCTGGCTGCTGGAATTAATTCTCTAAGAGACATGAGCCAAAGGGGTTCGTAGGCACGAACATAGCTAGCTTTTCAGTGATAGAGCGAAGATTTTTGACTAACTAGCGTTGGCAATGCGACGGATCGGGTTAACCTTTGAGGAAATACCATTCTGTTTTAAGGCACCCTTGGCAGCAGATTTCAGATTTTTTTTATAAGTTAATTGCTGTCTTGTCCGGGTTTGGCAGGAAAGTTGATAAAGAATGTTAATGCCTTCAGCCCTTTATTTGGTGAGAATTTTTAGCTAGCTGGTTTTTTTATTACAAAATACAATTGTTTCATTGCTTAAAAAGCTATCTGTAAAGCCATAGTCGTTTACTCAGATGCGATTCAATCGCCACATCTATGCTTACT
>NZ_JACJOQ010000622.1:0-3627 GCF_014695635.1 Coleofasciculus sp. FACHB-712
CGCCCAAGCGTGGAGGAATCCGGCGGGGGTCAGTAACTTTTTAGGGGCGAAATAGGCGATCGCTAACAAAACTGTATTCAATCCCACTGCAACTAACCAGGGATTGAAAGAATTAATGGTAGAGAGCATCTGTAAAAATCTTGAATTTATAACACTCTTTCACAATACTCTCGTCCGTGAGAGAGGCGCAAAAAGGAACCCCAAGTGAAGGATGTATGTATTAGCGATATCACCCTTGATCTTCGCTTGCAAGTAAAGCGCCGCAAAAGCACAGCACTCAGAATATTACCGATGAACCCAACAATCTTTCATCTTGCTTTTCCCATCTCCGATGTTGCCCAAGCGAAAGCCTACTACGCTGATGGACTCGGCTGCCAAGTAGGACGTGAAACCCGCGATGCCTTAATTCTGAATCTCTACGGTCATCAGCTGGTAGGTCACGTTAGCAAAGAACCGATTATCCCGCAACGAGGGATTTATCCCAGACACTTTGGGCTGGTTTTTACATCAATTGCTGACTGGGAAAGCTTGCTAGAACGGGCACAACAGCGACGGTTGCACTTTTATCAGCAGCCGAAACATCGCTTTCCCGGTCAACTCACCGAACATTGCACCTTCTTCCTCGAAGATCCGTTTTATAACCTGATGGAGTTCAAATATTACTCTCATGCCGAGGCAATTTTCGGGGTTCGGGAGTATGCCGAGATTGGCGATTCCCATTAGGAGACGCTACGCGATCGCGCTTCAGTGGTTCTAAAAGTGCCTTCTCCACAGCCTTAACCCCCTTAGCATCTGTAATCATCCACGGGTGCAGCAATACTGGCACCTGTAGATTTTGACCGACGGGCATTTCCGAACTATTCGGTGGCAGAATGATTAAATCAAAAGGCGTCCAGATCGAGGTGAAATTCACCTGTTCCAGCATCGCCACATCCCGATTCAAATCTTGTAGAAAAGCGCTATCAGGGCGCATCTGAACGCAGCCAATCCCATTGTGAAAGTAGCCCGCCCACGTTCCGTGGTTGGGTGCTGATATGGTAATAAAACGCTGCACCCGGTTAATGCCCCCTAGTCGCTGCACGTAGTAGCGGCTAACGATGCCTCCCATACTGAAGCCGACCAAATCAAATGGTTGGTCGGGTGCAAAGGTCTTGGCAACGTAATCAGCAACCTGCTGTGCTAGAGAGTCCAGACCCATCGCACCATTATTGGGGGTGAGGCTGAGGTCGTATACAGACCAGCCTTGCTGTGCCAGGTAAGGAGCCATTTTATGGAATACAGCAGCCGTATCGTTGATGCCGTGAATTAGCAATACAGGATTGCGCTTAGGGGCACTGTTCATTTTGCCAGGAATTAATCTCATATAATCCCAGCTTAGACACGAGCGATCGCGGCTGGGGTTGGTTTAGGACAGCCTGTCGAGTGGCTGTGGCTTAAAATCTGAGATTAATGTAAATTCTTGCAACAAAAGAGCGTTTTCCAGAGCTAACTGGCTGGGTAACTGTACTTACTAAAACAAAATTTGTAAATTTTTGTAAAGAACTATCTGGGAATCTTGCGTTTGTCCGCCGTAAAACTTCATAATCCGATCTGGATCGCAAATTGCAACGATAGAAACGCTTTGTCCATATTGTAAAGCGGCTGCTTTCTGAGCTGAGCAGTTGAGCTTATCCTTGGCGATACCAGTCTTGCATCAAAAATAGAATAGCTTGCTCCAATGTTTCGGGAATCAGTCAACATCGTCATTTAAATCTCAGGAGTAATACTAAATGTTTGGTTTTATCAAAAAATTGTTGGGCGGCATTACCGCTTTCATTGGTGGAATTTTTGGCTCTAAGAAATCTGAAGGAAACGAGGCTGCTGCTCTTCCTCGTAAGAAGTCTGGTGGATACTACATGGAGCTAGAAGAGTCCAAAGACGCAAAACCAGCGGCACAAGAGAGCCAGAAGAAGCCAGAACCAGTCAAAGCCCAAACATCAGAATCGAAGAAGCCGGAACCCGCGAAGGCATCTGCATCCGCTTCTAAATCTGCGTCTAATGGACAAAAAGATTCATCGAAGCCTCAAGCAACCCCAGAACTTGTAGGGGCTGCATCCAAGAATTCATCAAACTCTAAAGAAGTCTCAGAACCGAAAGAAATTGCTCAACGGCCCCCAGTAGAGCTAATTCAGACGGCTGAAGGTGTTGAGGCAGTAGTTGCTGAGAAACCAGCAGCACCGATTAACGGCAAGGGTCAAAGCCAATCCGATACCACGTTTGCTCCGAAATACTTGAATCCAATTTCTAGCTCTAATACTCGTCGGCGTCCCGGTCCCAGCATGAGCAACTTCATGGACATGGCGCGTCAGGTGAAAAAATAATTAAAAATTAAAAATTAGCAGGCTTGTTGTCTAATTTTTGATTTGCTTTTTAATTCTTTGACCCTCTGAGGAAAACCAGCCCACTGTACAGTTGGAAAGCTGGGTCCCAGAGGGTTTCTTCGCGCCGAAATAAGTCGATATGAGATTTGAGACTTTTTAGAATTTCTGTGCGATCTAGGGCAGTTTGAGCAAAATCTGTAAAATCTGCCCAAATCGGCGTCTGGGGCAAATGTCCTTCTAGAAAATGAAGTAAATTGTTCCAATGACTGCGGTTAGTCGCTTGATTGGGTTGAGTCGGCTGTGGATTGAAGGAAATCCCCTGCCCAAACTGGTAGTTGCTATCGCAAAGGCGAAGAATACTGTGTCTGGAAGGAAGATGCAAGTCGATCAATTGGGCATAGTCTTGGGTTTGAGTTTTCCATTGCAGTTGGCGACGGGCATCTTGGTCGATGACTTCGCCAAAAATGGGTAAGAGTCCTTGGACTTGTTGTCTGACTTCTGACCAGTTAAAGGTCAAGGAACCAGTCTGCCCATGTTCGTTTTGGCAAACGATGCTAGGTGGGGAAGCCGAAAGGAAATGGCTGACGCGAAAAACGTTAAGTTTCCGAACATCTGCAAGGTTTGCCCAGAAGTTGGGAATTTCGGCTTGCTGCATCTGTTGACTGTAGAATCGCAGTTCTCCTACCGGACCAGTTCGGTACAACCGCCAGCCGCGACTGGGAAGTTGTAGCCGTGCGGTGTAAGGGTCTATCTGCACGATTCGAGCTAACTGTTGGGCGGCGACCTGTTTCTTTTCAGCGCTAACGGCTTCTAGAACTAAGACGCCTGCTTCTGTGTCTTCTGGGGCGGCGGTGGCTTGAGCGATCGCGTCTCGTCTTTTTTGTTGGGCGATCGCTTCTATACGTCCCAATCCTTGACGAGCTTGAGTCATAATCTTGGGATTGGTGGTTTCCCGTAACAGCTGCCGATAGGCATTTTCTGCCGCCTCCAACTTGCCCGTTTCTTCGTACAGCCGTCCCACATAAAACTGTACTAAGGGATTTTGCGGCATCTGTTTTACCAGATGGTTGAGTAACCAGGCAACGGTTTTATAGTCTTTGCGCTCGAAAGCTTCCGCAAGTTGTTCAAGCATTACAGTAATAAAAAAAATAACAATTAAAAATTAAAAGTTGAAGCATCCTTCATTTCTAATTGTGCATTGAACCGTAGCTTAAATCTCTCTAATTTCTGATTCCCATGCCGCTGCTACCAGAGATAAGGCGACCAT
>NZ_JACJOQ010000623.1:0-26973 GCF_014695635.1 Coleofasciculus sp. FACHB-712
GATGAAAAAAAGGGCTTTTGCTGGAAACGCACCCGTCATAGCCAGCGAAACAAGCAGGACTTGCGTAAGAAGCAATTAAAGCAAGCAGACTTAGAACTGTTGCAGCAAGCCGCGCAAGACCAACACATCGAGCTGAAGTATCTGGATGAGTCGGGCTTTTGCCTATGGAGTCCAGTGGGCTACAGCTACAGTCGCATCGGGAGACAGAAATGCCTGGAGCAGACCCAGCAACGCTACGGAAGTCGAATTAGCATTTTGGGTCTTTGGCAACCGGATGAACGCTTCGAGTATGCGCTAGTGCAAGGAGGATTTAAGAGTGCAAGCTACATTAGTGTGATCGATTGGGTCGCTGCGACGGCGGCCCAAACACTCAAACAAACGGGACGACTCACTGTTATTGTTCAAGACAATGGATCGATTCACACTAGTAAAGTGGTTCGTGAGCAGTGGGCACGGTGGCAAGCGCAAGGATTATTCATTTTCTTTTTGCCTGCCTACTGCTCCCAGATGAACCCCATCGAAGGACAGTGGCATCAACTCAAAGCCCATGAAATTTCAGGACGAATGTTCGACAATGAATATGATTTAGCCCTGGCTGTAATGGACGGCATGGAATCACGGAGTGAACAAGGGGGATATACGTTAGAGCGTTTTAGGTTTAAATCATCCTAGCTACTTAAGAGAAACATTATTGACATTTATATTTAAACTAATTAAATCTGAGCTGACGTTGTAACAATGAAATAAATTCATTGCTAAATTACGAATATATTGAGCAAAGTCAACTTTGATCAAATCCTTGGATTGGTACAGTTTTTCGTGAATAAGCGCCATTGATTGAATTCGGTTCTGGCTTTCTTTAAAAATACTGATAGTTTGCTTATCTTCTATATATCTGGACTGAATATTCAGTAAACTAGAAATTACCTGTAAATTGTTTTTAACTCGATGGTGAACCTCCTTTAGAAGTACCTCTTTTTCTTTGAGCGATGCCTTGAGTTGCTGTTCTGCTAGCTTGCGCTTGGTAATATCAGTATGAACACCAATCAGAGCTACAAGCTGGTTTTTATCATCTTTGATAGCATCAGCACGCAGCAAAACCAACATGGTGTTACCTTTACGCGATCGCATCTCCACTTCACCGCTCCAAGAATTGCCACTACCAATTGTTTCAAACACTTCCCGTGCTACATTTGAATCTGTATAGAGAACTCGTGGTCCCCCCACTGCATTCAATTCATCGGTGGTATATTCAAATAGATCGAGAAAAGCCTGATTGTGATAAATAGAAAAGCCAGCTAAATCTGCCATACCAATTGCATCGCTAGCACTTTCAACCGCTTTGCCGATGCGGATGAGTTTTTCTTCTACTTGCTTGCGTTCGGTGATATCTTTACCTGTAGAGACAAAGTGCGTGATGTTTCCTTGGGCATCTCTAATAGGTGTAATCGTTTTTTCCTCATAAAACAGCTCTCCGTTTTTCTTCGAGTTAATAAACACTGAACGAAAAACTTTACCAGAGAGAATTATTTCCCATAGTTTTTCATAAAATACTGGCTCATGATTACCCGACTTGAGGATTCGGGGAGTTTTGCCAATTACTTCTTTCCTTGTGTAGCCTGTCAGTTGCTCAAAAGCTGAATTGACATATTCAATAATGCCATCTTTATTGGTAATAATTACATTGTCCGCTGTTTGCTCAACGGCGCTTGAAAGCTTTCTGAGTGTTGCCTCAACAGCTTTGCGTTCGGTTATGTCGCGTTGAACAGTAGCCAAACAAATAGATTCGCCGCTTTGCGGGTGTTTCACAACAGAACAACTTGTCTGCACATCAATCAGTTTGCCGGTCTTAAAATGTCGAAGTTGACTCTCTTTTTCGCACCAACCCTCCGCCATCATCGTTGGCAGAATGATTTCATAGAACTGTAACCACCCCTGCTCTGAAAGGTAGTCGGAAATATCTTTGGAAATTGCTTCTTCAAGGCTGTCCAAACCAACGAGTTTCCGCCCTGATTCATTGACGAAAATTATTTTTCCTTCCAGAGAAGAAATGGCAACGAAGTCATTGCTATTCTCAACAAGCGAAACAAATTTTTGCTTTTCTTCCTCCGCTTGCTTGCGGCTGGTAATATCCAGCCAAGAACCGATAATCTCTATTACCTGTCCGCGAGCGTCTTTGATTAGCTTTAGCTCATCGTGCATCCAGCGATAGGTGCCATCTTTGTGTAGGAAACGGTATTCGTGAGTATGCTGCCCCTCCTCAAACAGCCGTGACACTCCAGCAAAGATGTGTGGCGCATCATCTGGGTGAATATGGTTAACCCAGAAGCTAGAATCCTCGATAAAGTCCTTCACTTCGTAGCCGAGTTGGGCGGTGATGTTCTCGCTGATGAAGGTGATATGGAAAGCCTCGGAAGGCTTGCAACTATAAATGACAGATGGGCTAGAGGTGAGTAAATGTTGCAATCGCTCTCTTGTTACCATCAGCGCCTCTTCTGCTTGGGCAGTCACAAGAGCTTCCCCAACACACTCGGCGATGTCTTCGCAAACGAGGAGAATAATGCTATTTCTGTTAGATGTTTGTATAAGGCGATCGCTCGTCGGTTCTGAAACAGCTTTCGCTCTTGCTTTTACCCAGAGGATGCTGCCATCTTTGCGGACTAAGCGGAATTTCCAACTTCTAATCTGAGTAAGATTTTGTCTAAAAGCAGTGAATTCTGCTTGCAAGCTTTCCCGATCTTCAGGATGAACAAGGCACAAAAGCGGTCTTTGGATTAATTCATCAACTGTGTAATTTAGATGAGCTACTCCAAACTGATTGATCGAAAGAAACACTCCTGCTAAATCTACCGTTAAGTAGATACACGGAGTCTGTTCGTACAGAGTGCGATATCGCTCTAGTTCAGCCTTCGTTCTGCATAGTTCTTCTTCGAGTTTATGACGTTCTAAATTAATGAAAGCCTGCTCAAACTGGCGATTGGGAGTTTCGTCAGGGGAAGCATTGTGCTCACTCGATGAGTAATTACAGCCCATTTCTAAACTCCCGCTTCATCTGTACCATTATTGATTATCCAGATTGGGAAAATTAAGCAAACTGCTGAAAAAAAAACTGGCATACTTGCAGAGACTGGCGATTACAGGCACGACACAGAAAACACCCCGTATTTAGGTAATTTTTAATTTTGACTCAATCTCCGATTCCTAGTCCCCTAGACAGCAAGCTATGTAGAATTACAGGTAGTTTCTTAAAGAGAATATAAAGTTGGAGCCATGTAATTTTTCTACAGTTATTATTGCTCTAGTTAATAGTTCTTATTCTTTTAGAATGGCATATTCAATGGGAAAGTAGCGAATTGTTAAGAATAATGTAATTAAAACTACAAATCTTTTACTTATTTAAAGAGTAGGATTAGCGTTTAGCCATTAGATAGGTGGAAACGCAGCTTGTCAAGGCTGTGGAGACATGGCTTCTGAATCACGCGACTGCTCGCATCTAGAGCCTTGGTATCGGAAGCTTGGAGGCAATAAGCGCTTACGCGACGGGAGCAAATGCTAAGAGCAGCATCGGCTAACGCGATCGCGTCCCAGAGCTTTTGCCTGATAAAGGGCCTCATCCGCTGTCTTTAACAATATTTCTGGTGAAGTATCGCAGTCGGGAACCGTAGTCGCAACGCCCAAACTCAGCGTCACATACTGACTAACTAAAGAATGGGTATGGACAATCTTTAAGTCTTGCACTGCCACTCGAATCTCTTCTGCCACTTGCAATGCCCCATTTTGTGTAGTGTTGGGCAAAATTACGGCAAATTCTTCGCCCCCGTATCGAGCGACTAAATCTGCTGGTCGCTTGACAGCTTGAGCGATCGCACTGGCGACGGTAATTAAACAAGTATCCCCGGCTTGATGACCATAGGTGTCATTGTAGAGTTTGAAAAAGTCAATATCGCACAAGATCAGAGACAGGGGGACTTTTTCTCGTCTCAGACGCCGCCACTCCTGATCTAGGTACTCATCAAACCGGCGTCGGTTCGGCAGACCCGTCAGACCGTCCAAAGTCGCAAGGCGCTGCAACTTTTGGTTAGCTGCCTCCAATTGTTCATAGAGTTGCCCTTGTTGAATCGCAATACCCACCTGCATCGCCAAAGAAGAGAGGAGATCGATTTCCCACGGTTGCCAATGTCGGGGTTGCGAACAATGATGAGCAATCAGCAACCCCCACAACTGTTGCCCTTGCAGAATCGGAACGACTAAGTTCGCTTTAACCTGAAACTGCTCCAGCACATCGATATGACACTGACCCAGTCCTGAGTTGTAAATATCTGCGATTGCTTGAACCCGACTCTGCTGATACAGCTGGGCGTACTTTTCCTTAAAACAGGGATCGTAGACGGGAGTTCCCAGCATCGAAGTCCAATTGGGGTCTACAGACTCCACCGCCACAACCCCGCGCCAGCCTGCCTCGAAACGATAAATAATCACCCGGTCGCACGCTAGAAATTGCCGCACTTCTGCCACCGTCGTGTTCAGAATCTCGCTGAGATTGAGAGACTGACGGATGCGCTCTAGCATCGCCCCTATCAGTTGCTCCCTGAGAACTTGCAGTCGCAGTGCCTCCTCCGCCTGCTTGCGTTCGGTGATATCGGTGAGCGTGCCAATAAAACCAACTGTCGTACCGGCTACTCCTTGTTCCGCCACCGCCTGACCAAACACCCAGGTGACGACTCCATCCGCACGCCCAAACCGATACTCTGAGGCAAACCGCCGGTTTTCTATTATCGCCTGCTTCCATTCGCTGATGACGCGATCGCGATCGTCGGGATGCAGCGCTCTCGTCCAACCTTCTCCGAGTGCTTCCGCCAGGGTCAATCCTGCCAGTTCGCGCCAGCGCTCGTTGACATACAAACAGTTCCCTTCTACATCTGTGTGGAAAATCCCTACCGGCGACATTTTAGCTAAGGTGTAATACCGATACTCACTTTCCTGAAGGGCTTCCTCGGTTCGCTTGCGCTCGGTGATATCAGTGATTGACCCTGCCATACGATAAGGTATGCCTTGCTCATCTCGAAATGCAATCCCCCGACAGAGAAACCACCGGATATTGCCATTCTTGTGGATCATCCGATGTTCGATTTCATACTGGGGTGTCAACCCTTCGAGATAAATACTTGCAGCCGTCATCACCCATTCCCGCTGCTCCGGATGTACCAGATGGAGCCAAGCCTCTATACGGTTGTCAATTTCGTCTTCGCGATAGCCCAGCATCGCTTTCCAGCTAGCGGTGAGATACATTTCACCAGTTTGGAGATCCCAGTCCCAAAGTCCTACTTGACCGGCATTAACGGCTAGGACATAGCGTTCCTCTGCCTGGTGAGCAGGAGTCATGTCCGTCATAAAGCGATCGCGCCCGTAAATAAATCGGCAAAAACTTTTAAAAAGTTGTCCCAACACAGCCCGCACGCTTTGTTGGCATCCGTGAAGAATGCTTTATTTTTCCTGCCTTCGGCTGCGAGTGTGCCTGCATTCCAAACTTGCGGTTGATTTGTACCCACCTGCACTGGGATGAAGTACATCGAGGCAGGTTGGAAGAGGGTGCTAAAACATTGCTTCAATTTCCCTACCTTTTGACGCAGCGCTTTCTCTAGTTGGCGACGTTCTAGATGCGATTGGGGTTGCTGGAACGTAAGCACGAAGGCTTCATCCTGGAAATCATGCCAGGAAGCTGGGCAATCAAAGCGCATTTGAGTTTGTTGTTTAAGAGGGGTGTTTTAAAGAGTCTCAATCTACCGGGGGTTTAAATCAAAACGACACTCCCCGGTCATCCAAAAAAGTCAGTTGAGATGCCCCAAGGTTCTAAATTCTATTATTGTCGAAAGGTTTAAGCGATCGCGTAATTCGCTTTTGCGAACATAAAATGCGTTGGCAAAAGCGAGGCGATTTTAGGGAGAAGGGTTGCAGATAAAATGCACTGAGCAAGTCTAACGAGCAACCTCACGGAACCAGCAGTTCATACGCCTGCCGTTGTCCCAAAGGAGTTACCACAACCGCTTGAATTTTCCGTTGCTTAGGCAGTGGTACTGTAATATCAAATTCACCCGTGCGCTCCACATTCTGTAAAGTAGACGCCACGATCAACAGATTGAACGGATCGATTAGACCGCGAATGCGTACGCGATCGCCCTCTATCGCCGCCAGAACTCGGATCTCTAATTCACCCTCTTCTTTTAAAGGAATTGGCTGGGAAGGGGGTTCGCCAGGAATCACTAAAGTCCGAAACCCAGCATTGACTTCTACGGCTTGCCCCTGAGCTTCCTCGACCACGCTCCCTTCCAGGGTGGCAACGCTCGTCTTGCCATTGGGTTTGACGCTCACACCAAATTGCGTCCCGCGAACGCCACTCAAACCGGCAGGTGTTTCAATTTCAAAGCGCGAATTAGGATTCGTAAACGGTCGTACCTCCAGGCGAGCTTGCCCCCCCGTGACTTGAAGCCGCGTAATTTTACCCCCATCAGGCATTGTCTGCAATTGTTGTACTTGCAGAGTGGTATTTTCTGAGACATTCACGAAGCCAATGCCGGTATCGACGGCTAGGACGGCTTTAGACTCGTCGCCTGTTGTGATAGTATCCCCCACATCCTCAAGGCGCAAGCCGACCCTAACCGACCCAGCAGCGTCTCTAAGTTTATAGGTGACTTTACCTGCATAGGAAACGACTTCTAACCGTCGGTTGAGTCGAACCTGCAAAGGTTTTGCCACTGAGTCTGTACCGATGCTTAAGAGAGCCACCAACAGCAGGAGAGACACGAATGCTCTACGACTTTTCACTGCTCACCTCTTGTAGAAATGAAAAATTAAAAATTACTAATTTGATTTTGCAGTTTTAATTTTTTCAGATGATTTGTGCATATTAACTTGATTAAGCGATCGCACTTTAAAATCGCCCTTTATATCTGCGTGGCTGATTGTATCCACCGATGCATCATCGCCAGAAGCTGCGTCTAGGAGCATACGCGATCGCGTCCCCCTGCTTTTGCCCGATACAACGCCTCATCAGCTTCCTTAAGTAACGCTTCTGGCGAGGCGTCATGCAAAGGAATCGCGCCAGCGACACCCAAACTCAGCGTTACATACTGGCTAACAGCAGACTTGGTATGAACAATTTCTAAAGATTTCACAGCCTGTCGAATTTCCGTTGCGACTTGCAACCCACCCGCAGCAGAGGTATTAGGCAAAATCACTGCAAATTCTTCGCCGCCATAGCGTGCGACTAAATCTGTCGAGCGCTTGACCACCCGAAACAGGGCACTAGCAACAGTTTGTAAACAAATATCTCCAGCTTGATGCCCGTAAGTATCGTTGTAGGTTTTGAAAAAATCGATATCGCAGAAGATGAGAGACAGGGGCAGTTGTTCGCGCAACATTCGCCGCCACTCTTGACCAAGATACTCATCAAATCGACGGCGGTTTGCCAGCCCCGTCAGACTGTCGAAGGTCGCAAGTCGCTGCAAGTCTCGGTTTGCCACCTCCAGTTGTTGATAAAGTTGAAATTGTTGGATTAAACGCCTCACCCGCTGACGCAGTACGGGCCAGTGAATAGGTTTGGTAACGAAATCAATGGCTCCGACTTCAAAAGCTCGGTCAACGGATTCTTTGTCGTCAAGACCTGTAATCATCAATACGGGAGTGCGATCGCATGAAGGGATCTCTTGTAGCCTGGAGCAGCAAGTGAAGCCATCCATTACCGGCATCATGGCATCGAGCAAGACAATATGCGGCTGAAAGCGAACATAAGCACTCAAGCACTCCTCTCCATTGCTCGCTTCAACAACCTGGTATCCTTCCTGTTGCATTGCTTGACACAGTAGCTGACGCATGATTCTGTCGTCGTCTACCACGAGGACGATAGAGGGTTCTTGGGGAAGGGAAAGCATTTTTATTAGACCTATCCGTAAATTGGTATAGGATGTACTCCGGACGGAGGTTTCAATCTCGATCAAAGATGGAAATCTTGCAACGCACAGCGCACGCGCTCATACTCCGCCTCCATCTGCGATGCGATTTCCGGTGCCCCTGCTAGAGTATCGTCTTTCGCGATCGCTTCGAGTTGCTTACACAAATTGGATAGGGTCATAGCACCCAGCGTCGCACTGGTTGACTTAAGCGTGTGAGTCGCCTGTCGCAGCGCCACGGCATCTCCAGCATCTACTGCATTCCGAATGACTTGCAATATTTGGGGGGTATCTTCCAAAAAGCTATCAATGACTTCCACCAGAACGGATGAAGCATTCTCTCCAAACATATCGCAAAGCGCTTGGATTGCCTGGAAATCAACGGCAGAGGTAGACATGGGGAGGCGGGGAAGCGGCTGCAAAGCAGCGAGTGCCTTCAGCAGCGCCTCCATCTGAATCGGCTTGCTGACATAATTATCCATCCCCGCACTCAAACACTCCTCGCGATCGCTCTGCATCGCATTCGCCGTCATGGCAATAATCCAGGGACGTTGCTCGTAGGGCCATTCCTCACAGATCCGTCGCGTAGCGCTCAATCCGTCCATTTCTGGCATTTGCACATCCATCAGAACCACATCATAGGGCTGGCGTTGCAGCGCTTGCAGCACTTCCAAACCGTTGCTGGCGATATCCGCTCGATATCCCAGACGCCCCAATAGATGCAGCGCCACCTTTTGGTTGACGACATTGTCTTCGGCTAACAGAATTCGCAGCGGTAGCCGTTGCGCTAGATTTGGGTCAATCGGTTCGGGATGGGGACGCGGACTTGGCAGCGCAGCGGGTTCGCCAAGCAGACCGCTCAAGACATTGTAGAGCTGAGATTGTTTAATCGGTTTATTCAGGAAGGCGGCAAAATTTGCTTGCTGTGCTTGTAGCTCTATCTCCGACTTGCCTAGAGAAGTTAACATCACCAATGGCAACGTCCGAGTATTGGGTAGTTTGCGAATTTCTGCGGCTAAATTCAAGCCATCCATCTGCGGCATTTGCATATCCAGAATCGCAATATCAAAGGTCTCCTGATTGCTCAGCCAGTTCAGGGCTTCTTCCCCAGAGGTGGCGGCGCGGGAGATCATTCCCCACGCGATCGCCTGCAAAGTCAAAATTTGCCGATTGGTTGCGTTATCATCCACAATTAACAACCGTTTTCCAGCTAACAGTTGTTGGGAGTCACTGCTGTCAGCAAGCGTTGAAGTGGGAACGGAGGTGGCGACAACAGCGAAATAAAATGTGGAACCCTGACCCCCTTCACTTTCCACCCAAATTCTACCGCCCATCATTTCTGTTAATTGTCGGCTAATCGCTAATCCCAACCCCGTACCGCCATAGTTGCGAGTCGTAGAGGAATCAACCTGGCTGAAGGGTTTAAATAGACGGTCTATACGGTCAGAAGGAATTCCAATCCCGGTATCTTTAACGGCAAAACGAATCGCATATTTGAAATTTTTTATTTTGGGTTTTCGATGCTGAATTGCAGTTTTTTCTTCTAGTTCTTCAACAGAAATTGGTTGGTTCGTCTCATCTGTAAGATGAGCAATTTCTTGTTCTAAATTCGCTCCCCAGCTCCCCAGCCCCCCTGTCCCTCTGCCTCGTTCTCCCAGTTGACGAGCTTTTACCGAAATCACAACTTCCCCTTGGGGTGTGAATTTAACAGCATTCGCAATTAGATTCACCAGAATTTGGCGGAGTCGCGTCACATCCCCCACAATCATTTTCGGTACAGAAGGATCTATCAAATACGCTAATTCCAAGTTTTTTTCTGCTGCTTTGTGAGCTAGCAAATCAAGCGATTCTTCGATACAATCTCGCAGATTGAAAGGTTGCTGTTCCAGTTCCAGTTTACCGGACTCAATTTTAGAGAAGTCAAGGATGTCATTAATAATTGTGAGTAAGCCATCGCCGCTGTTGCGAATGGTTTCTACAAAGTCTCGCTGTTGTGGCTTGAGTTCGGTATCTAGTAGTAACCCAGTCATGCCAATTACCGCATTCATGGGAGTGCGGATTTCGTGGCTCATGGTAGCTAAAAATTCACTCTTAGCACGGTTAGCTGCTTCTGCCTCTTGTTTTGCTTTTTCTAAGGCAACATTTTGCTGAGCTAATTGTTCGCGTTGGCGGGTTTCTTGCTCTAATAGGCAAGCTTGAGCCAGAGCAATACCGACTTGATCTGCCACTGCTTCGAGTAATTCAATTTCCTCCTTAGTCCACTCACGGAAGGTGTTACATTGATGCAAGCCAATCACACCGTTAGTTTCTCCTTGATAGGAAGTGCGAATCGCCAGCATCGATTTGAGTTGAATTTGCTGACACAGAGAAACAGTTGCTTTGAGCAGCGGATCGGCATAGACATTTGAGGAAGCGATCGCGCGATCTTGAGCAATTGTTTGTTCGGCATGGGGATTGCCAACAACGGGGATTTGTACATCCATTATCGAATCATACCCAGGCTCCAAATACTCCGCCACTAGGGGAATTTGTGGTTTAGGGGTGGCGATGTATGAGTAAATTAAACAGCGATTCACGGCGAATGTTTCGCCCAATAACTTACAAGTCGTTTGAAAAATTTCTTGTGTTTCTAGCTTGGCGCGAATCTCCTGGGTAATCCGTTTAAGCAGCAAAGTCCTGGTAACTTGCTGTTGTAGGGCTTCTTGGGCTTTTGCCCGCTCAACTTCACCTCCTACCCACTGTGCCATGAGCTTCACTAGCTCTTTGTCTACCACCGTGAATGGTTGCGATCGCACCTTTAAACTGGAGAAACTGAGGGTACCGTAAACAATCCCGCCTACCACTACCCTGGTACCAATATAGGCCTCTATTTTGAAAGGGGTATTTGCCGGATACTGGTACCATTGCGATCGCTCAACGGACTCAAAGCAAATCGGTTCGTCGCAGCGCAGTGCTTCACCGCAATAAGTCTGCTTAACATCGAAAAGATTTCCTTTGGCAAGATGAATGGGTGAGTTTTCGGGCACCTGGGCAGCAATCAGGTAATATTTATCCCCTTCAATCTTCGCTAGCGTCCCGATTTCTAAGCCAAATCGCCAGCATCCCATTTTCAGCATCCGCTGGATGCGTTGGTCGAAGTGTAGCGGCGTTCCTTTTCCGCCTTGAGCTGCCGTCACTTCATACAGCGCTCGTAACCCTGCCTCGCTCTCTCGCAGTTCGTGTTCCGCTTGCTGGCGCTGTGTGATGTCGCTGCCAATTCCGAGAAACCCAGTAATGTTGCCCTCCGTATCCCGTAACGCCGTCATCGACACCAGCACGGGAAAACGACTACCATCTTTGCGGATAAACGTCCATTCGCGCTCGTCCACTTCTCCACGACGCGCCTTGGCAACAAAAACCTCAAACCTTGGATCGATGGGGATTCCCAACTCCTGTGACAATTCTTGGGCACGCCGGAATACTTCGCGTGAATCGTGAAATCGCAGGGGTGTTGTTTTGCCCACGACTTCAGCAGCAGCGTATCCTAAATATCTCTCGGCGGCGGCATTAAAGGTGCAAATTGTGCCATCTGGTGTTGTAGAAACGATCGTGTAGTTGGCACTATCCAAAATTGCCCGCTGCAAGCTGGTTGTCTTTTGGAGTGCCTCTTCAGTTTGCTTGCGATCCGTAATGTCATTTAAGGTGCCGGAAATACCCACGATACTTCCGCTAACATCCAATGTCGCGCAGGCATAAACGTCAAGCCAGCAAAAGCTGCCATCAGCGGTTAGGATGCGGATCTCCTGTCGGTAAAATTTTGTTTGGCATTGAATCAGAGCTTGAAACAGTTTTATATTGCGTTGGCGATCTTCAGGATGAACGTAGTTTAGAACATGAGTGCCAAGACTTTGGGCAATCGAGAATTTGGTGATTTCTGTCCAAGCCGGATTCAGGAATGTCCACAAACCTGAGACGTCTGTTTGAAAAATTACTTCTTTGACGTTATCAACGACAGAGCGATATTTTTTATCGCTTTCTCCTAACGCTTCCACTACCTGTTGATGCTGAGAAACGGTGCGTTCTAATTGATTGAGATGAATTCGGAGTTCCATCTGAGCGATCGCTTGCCGCGCCAACGCTTTGAGCGCTTCAATTTGTTGGCTCATTAGCTTTCGAGGAATCTGGTCAATTACGCATAAGGTGCCCAAAACAAAGCCATCGGGCGTTACCAAGGGAACTCCGGCATAAAACCGGATATAAGGGTCAGATGTCACCAGAGGATTTCTGGCAAAGCGTTCATCAACTAACGTATTGCGTACAATTAATAATTCATCTGATTTTAAAATTGTGTGAGCGCAGAACGCTAAATACTTTGCTGTTTCTGTTGCTTTCAGACCAATTTTTGACTTAAACCACTGGCGATTGCCATCAACCAGGCTGATGAGGGCAATGGGAGTGTTACAAATGTGGGAAGCCAGTGCAGTCAGATCGTCAAATGCTTGTTCTGCCGGAGTATCGAGAATTTCATAGCGATAAAGTGCTTTGAGCCGATTTGCTTCAGCGTCAAGGCTGGCTGCGTCGCTGTTTAGCGGAAAGAATGGTTGCCGCTCAAAAGAAGAATATTCGCTCTCCCCTTGAGGCAGAAGGCTTGGATTTTTTTTTGGTTGCTGAAACAGCAAATACCTTAGAGGCGGCTTGCTAAGGTGTCTGGATAGCGATCGCAGGATAGGACGGAGGATTTTCATCATCAATATGAACTAGAGCCGATACAGCCCCAGAAACTCTTCCTTTGATGTTTGCGGGCTTTCATCCCCTGAAGGTCTGTCTGGCTTTTGCGAGCGGTTGTTCGGCTTCCAGGTTAACTTTCCGGGCAGATAACTCCCACTTCAACCTGTGTCCAATATAAGCTGCTCTTACATTTAAGAAAGCATATTCGTTGGCGCTAGGCGATCGCTCACTTGTGAGTCGTTTTTAGCGTTTAGTTACGAGTCTTTGGTTGGTTATGACTGCCCTAACAGACAAAGTTAATGATTTGGAGGATAGGTAGAGCACGTTTCGTTAACATCAAACCCTTGTCAATGATGAGTTTCGTTCCTCAAACCCATGCTCCTCAAAGCTCTTAAGAGTTTAACCCCACCCCAAACCCTTCACTGCTTTTCGATGAGGGCTTTAGGGTGAGGTTACGAGGATATATTGCAACAAAGCGAGAACCGCTATCGTGACGAATGACAGACTAATCAACCTCTTCAGGCGGAATTAAGTCCTGCTTGGATTCGATGATTACACTGGGTAAACCTTCAAGTTTTTCTGTAACTGGCAATTCTTCGAGAAGGGGGACTAAGAGCGTTAGGCCGCCAGGAATGCACTCGACATCAATCGGAGTGGTGCCGATAATTTCCCCATCTACGACAACTTTTTGCAGTGGATTGGTTCGTACCTGAATCCGTCTGGCTCGCAGATAGCCGATGTCATCTCGTTCTGTGGCACTGCCGCTTAGGGCAGTTTGAAGTAAATGATAGGAGGCAGCGATCGCTCCGGCAACATTACTCGGTGCCACGACGGTTAAATCGAGCAACCCATCATCAAAAAGAATGCCCGCTGGACCTTGAGCCAAAATGGATGTGGGGGGTGCAGCATTGGCAATCGTTACAGCAGCAGCGGTTAGTTTCACGATTTTGTCTTCCGTCTCAATCTCAACCTCAAACGTGTTGAACTGCCGCAACTGTTGAATTCCTGCCAGGATGTATGCCATCATCCCCAAGCGGTTCTTCGTCTCTCTGTCCGCCCGTTCGACGGCTTCTGCCTCAAAACCAATCCCCGCGAGTAATATCATCGGTTTGCCGTTGCAGTAGGCGGCATCCACGACCCGCGTTATACCCCCCAAAATTGTCTCGCAGGCGGCCTCTATCGTATCCGGTAGCCCTAAAGCAGACGCCAGGGCATTTGCGGTTCCTCTTGAAATCACGCCCATTGGAATGTTCGTCCCCACCAAGGCATCGGCGGCGGCTGAGAGGGTACCGTCACCACCAGAGGCAATGATGGTACTGGCACCGCGTTCCACTGCTTCTCTTGCCAGTTGAGCAGCGTCAATTTCAGGCGTTGTCAGATAAATATCTAGGTCAATTTCCGGCTCTAAAAGTGCCCGGATTTTTGCCAAATCTTGATCGGGATCGCTTTGACCGGCAACTGGATTAAAGATGAGACAGGCAGAGCGTTTTATGTCATTAGTCATTAGTCATTAGTCCGTTGTGATCAGCGGTGAGTCGTTGTCATTCGCCCACTGTATGAGTCTATTACCAGTGGCGAATGACGAATCACCGCAGTATCTCTATTCACATCCTTGACCGAAGCGACGTAAATTGAGAACGTCGCTGATTTGGCGAATTTGGGTGAAACACCGCTCCAGTTGTTGGAGATCGCGGATATCAATGCATAGGTCGATGATTGCCGGTCGCCCGTCGGATGTTTTCACGCCTGCACCCCGCACATTAATATTGTCATCGCTTAAACGGGACAGGATATCGTTAAAGACTCCGACGCGGTCAAGCACTTCAATTTGAATGCTAACTTGATAGGTTTGAGGACGTCCGCTTGAGTCAGTGGGGTTCCAGCTAACGGGCACTAAGCGATCGCCTAGGACATTCGCCACATTATTGCACCCTTGGCGGTGAATGGAAATTCCGCGATCGCGTGTGACTGCACCAATAATCGCTTCACCGGGGAGCGGCCCGCAACATCCAGCACGATGATACAGTAACCCTTCCACACCAGCGATAGGCGTTTTGGTGCTGGGAGCTGGGATGGGGCTTTTCGAGGTTGGAAGTGCAACAGCCGCTGCAAAATCTTTTATTGGGTCGGGGGCAGTCGCAATCGTTTGAGTTGCTTTCACGGCTTCTCGAATGCGATTGACTACCAGGTTGAGAGTGACTTCCCCGTAACCCAGAGCAGCCAATAAATCATCGACGCTGTGGTAATTACATCGTTCGGCGACCGACTGCATGGGGGTTGACTTCAGCAGAGATTCAAAGCCACTTTTGCCCAATTCTTTTTCTAGGAGTTCTCGACCGCGAGTAATATTTTCATCCCGATGCGATCGCTTGTACCATTGACGAATCCGGTTCTTCGCCCCGGTTGTCACCACAAAATTCAGCCAATCTAAACTGGGACGGCTATTTTTCTGAGTGATAATTTCAACAATGTCTCCATTCCTCAGCAGCGTGTCCAGCGTCACCATCCGTCCGTTGACCCGCGCCCCTGCACAGTGATTCCCCACTTCTGTATGAATCCGGTAAGCGAAATCGACGGGAGTGCTACCCCCAGTTAGAGGTACCACATCCCCTTGGGGCGTAAACACATAAACATCATCGTCAAATAAGTTGTCTTTGACGTTTTCCAGGTATTCCTGAGCATCCTTGAGATCGCTTTGCCATTCCAAGAGCTGCCGCAGCCAGGTAAACTTCTCATCGGTTGCGGTCATTTGGGTACGGTTGGAACTTCCCGTTTCCTTATATTTCCAATGAGCCGCAATCCCATACTCGGCAATGTGATGCATTTCCAAAGTCCGAATTTGCACCTCTAAGGGACGACCCGTAATTCCGAGGACTACCGTATGCAGAGACTGATAGCGGTTGGGCTTAGGTAAACCAATGTAGTCTTTAAACCGACCGGGGATCGGTCGGAAGGCATCGTGAACGACAGCTAAGGCGCGGTAGCATTCTTCATTTGTCTGGACAATCATCCGAATTGCTGCTAAATCGTAGATTTCGTGAAATTCCTTCTGTTGCCGCTGCATCTTCTGGTAAATCCCATACAAATGCTTGGGACGCCCGCTGATGTCAAGGCAGGTAATACTAGATGAGGCGAGTCCCTGCCGCAGAATTTCTTTGACGTTCGCCAATCGAATCTCTCTGTCTGCCCGTTTTTCTGCCACCAACTCTTGTATTTGCCGGTAGGCTTCGGGTTCGAGATACTTAAACGTCAGATCTTCCAGTTCCCACTTAAATCGTCCGATCCCCAAGCGATTTGCCAGCGGTGCGAAGATTTCTCGCGTTTCCTGGGCAATTCGCCGCCGTTTGGCATCAGGCAGGTGTTCTAGCGTCCGCATATTATGCAGCCGGTCGGCTAGCTTCACCACAATTACCCGAATATCTTGAGCCATTGCCAGAAACATTCGACGGAAGTTCTCAGCTTGGCGTTCGGTCTTGCTGGAAAAGGTTTCTGAAAATTTAGAAAGTTTGGTGACACCGTCTACCAGCAGCCGCACTTCTGAGCCAAAGCGCTGTTCGATTTCGTCGAGGGTGACGGGCGTATCTTCTACCACATCGTGCAGAAAGCCAGCCGCAATCATGGCAGCGCCACCGCCTAGGTCTCGCAAAAGACCAGCAACGGCGACCGGGTGACAGATGTAAGCTTCCCCTGATTTACGAGTCTGACCTTCGTGTAACTGATAAGCAAATTCAAAGGCGCGACAGATTAAATCAGCGTCCGCAGGCGTTGGGAAAACTTTGACACTTCCACCTTCGGGCGTTGTGGGCTGTTTGGTGGTTTGATTGTCCTCATGACGCGCAATCAAACATTCCTGTAGCCAGTCAGGAATGACACAACTAATTGTAGAAGTTGGAGCTTGTGAGTTCATAGTGTTGAGCAGGTCGAGCATAAAGAGTAAAAATAGCGAGGAGTTGTGCTGACGTGGAAAATGATTTTGTCTAGAGGCTAAAAGGGCATCTCCTAGGGTCTGCATTGAAGAGTCCCTAGGTTCGCTGAATTTTGGATTTTCAATTGTCAAGGGTCGAGGGTAAGAATATTGTCAGAAATAGAGCGATCCACCAAGATACCGCTTGGCTAATGCCTACGCTTACTGCGCGTCGCGCTTCCGGTGCGACGTATCGCTCTTGCCCTTACCTAAAGCTTGCTTGAAGATTGCAAGCCTACACCAGTTAGCTGGTGCTTAGCAATTGCCTTGTTGAATAGACAAAATTCTTTACATTGATTCTAGCGGAACAACGTGCCAATGTTGCCTCAGTCTTACCAACAACGTTATCAGGAACTTTTGACAGCTCTAGAACAGCTGCTGCATACAATGACAGCCGCTAATCAAGAACAAGAAGGGATCGGTGAAAAATTTCAACACGTCAAACAAGTTTTTGCACAGCAAATTACCAGTTTGACGGGTGATGAATTAGACCCAGAGATTGAGCCTCGGTGGAGGTCTTTCCAGACGGAAATCTATCGAGCGCTGCGACTTTTAGAGATGGATATGACATTTTTGCAGGCGTCTCGCCGTTCGGCAACCGCTAATCCTCGACAAGCGGCGATAAGCGATCGCTTATCAACCCTGATTGGCTACTGTCAAGCCCTCCTGCAAGCAGACGGAGATCGGGAAAGCCAGGGAGAAATATAGGGGCGGATTTCACCGGCTTTCTCTGGTATCTCGCAGATGCCTTGATAAACCCGCCCGCTTTAACAGCAAGGGATCGTAGAAGTCCCTGTCCGGTGCAAGTGCAAGATGTCCGAAAAAACAGAGTAAATTAATAAAAAATTCAGATGGGAGAGGAAGAAAAACTGGTGAACTGTCCAAAATGTAAGAGTGTATCCCTACTCGATGGCACCCTAGCAGGAAATTTAGCGGTAAAACACTGCACCGATTGCAAGGGAACCTGGATTCCCTCTGGGGAATACGAAGCGTGGCAAGCACAGCAGCCGGAACTGACGCCCGCAGATCCAGAATCTATCGCTCAAATCCTAAATGTGGATTTTGTGCAGTCTCCCTTTGATACCAAAGCAGCACTGTGTCCGGAGTGCGGTCGTTATTTATCTCGCGCCAAGGTAAGGCTGAAAACGCCGTTTTATGTAGAGCGTTGCCTGAATTGTAATGGGATTTGGTGCGATCGCGGGGAGTGGGAGGTACTATCTCAATTAGGGTTGCACACCACGATTGAGCAGCTGTTTTCCAGTGAATGGCAGATCAAGGTGGAAAAACAGCAACAATCCGAGAAAGAACGTGAAGCCACAATGGAAAAACTCGGTCCCGAATTGGCAGCGCGTGTGTTTGAGCTGGCGGAACAGTTAGCAAAACATCCGAATGGAGATTTTGGTGTCGCCTATCTGATGCGGCAAGTAGGCGTCACAAAATAGCGGAAATTGCGACCTTGTTGGATTACTAATTGTTCATCACCCATTCCTTATTCCCCGTTACCGAATGACTGAGAGCCTGTTTTGTGTAGAAAATCTGCGGGTTGCTTATCCCAGCCGTCGATCTACTGCTATGCCTTCTTGGGCAGTGGATGATGTCTCTTTCACTTTAGAACCTGGAGAGAAACTGGGATTAGTGGGAGAATCGGGCTGCGGTAAATCAACTCTGGGAAGGGCGGCGATGCGCTTGTTACCAGCTTCGTCTCGCGTTGAGGGGCGGGTGACGTTTGCTGGGAATTCCGTGTTCGATCTGACTCCGGCACAGTTACGGCGGTTTCGGGGGGAAGCGGTGGCGCTGGTGTTTCAAGATCCGATGACGCGCCTCGATCCCCTGATGACGATTGGGAAGCACTGTCTGGAAACGCTTCAGAGTCATCAACCTCATCTGTCACGGCAGCAGATGAAGGAAAAGGTACTCGAAACCTTGGATGCGGTGAAGATCCCGGCAAGTCGATGGTCGCAGTATCCTCACGAGTTTAGTGGAGGAATGCGGCAACGAGTCGCGATCGCACTGGCTTTGCTTCTCAACCCAAAGCTAATTGTGGCAGATGAACCTACGACCAGTTTGGACGTAACCGTAGCAGCCCAGATTTTACAAGAATTGACGCGACTGTGCCGGGAACGAGAGATGGCATTGTTGCTGATTTCTCACGATTTGGCAATGGTGGGAGAGTATTGCGATCGCATTGCAGTGATGTATGCCGGGAAGATGGTAGAAACTGGCTCACCCCAGTCTATCTTTCGGCAACCGCAACACGAATATACGCGATCGCTTTTGGACGCGGCTTTTCACATCAGGAAATATGACACGGAAGTTGAGGAGCCGAAGAGCAATCATTCATTACCAACTCCCCTTCTGCGAATCAAAAATTTGCAGCAGTACTACACCTTAGAGAGCAATTTTATCGGACAGTTTCTTTCCAAAAATGTCCCCGTTATTAAAGCGGTAGATGATATCAACTTGGAACTTTATCCAGGGGAAATTTTAGGCTTAGTGGGAGAATCTGGATGCGGGAAGAGTACCTTGTCCCGGACGATCTTGCAGTTAATTCGCCCAACGAAAGGAAGCGTTGAGTTTCTGGGACAGGATTTAGCTCAGATGTCTACTAAAGCCGTGAGGGCATCGCGACGGCAAATGCAAATGGTGTTTCAAGATCCCCATGCTTGTCTCAATCCGCTGATGACAGTTGGTGAAAGTATTGCCGATCCCCTGTTTATCCACAAACTGGCTAGCCCCGATGAGGCGAAAGTGCAGGTAATGCAGATGCTAGAGCGAGTGGGCTTAACGCCTACAAGCGAGTATTATCAGCGGTATCCCTCGGATTTGTCGGGGGGACAGCAGCAACGGGTCGCGATCGCTCGTGCTTTGATTACTCGACCCAAACTGCTAATCTGCGATGAGCCGGTGAGTATGCTAGATGCTAGCGTCCAGACACAAGTACTGGAGTTGATGTTAGAGTTAAAGCGGGAATTCGATTTAACGTATTTGTTTATTACTCACGACCTCTCTGTGGCAAGATTTTTGTGCGATCGCATTGCAGTTATGAATGCCGGTCGTATTGTCGAACTCGGCTCAACCCACGAGATTTTTACGAATCCCCAGCACCCTTACACCCAGACGTTGCTACAAGCCGCCCCTTTACTGGTATCGCAGCAGCCAAAATAGAATTGTTTTGACTGGTCAGCACAACATGGCATCTACGATCGGCTTCAGAGTCAGGGACTAAATGGTGTGTTAAAATCCTTAAACATAGACTTATATTCGGCTGTAGTGTTTGTTATTTCTACTGACAGGCAGTTTCTCCGGATCTAACTCTCTACACCACTTTTTTGATTCTGGAGACATTCCATGTCAATCTATGTAGGCAACCTATCCTACGAAGTTACGCAAGACGACCTCAGCAATGTTTTTGCTGAGTATGGAACCGTTAAGCGGGTTCAGTTGCCAACCGATCGCGAGACAGGTCGGATGCGTGGTTTTGCTTTTGTGGAAATGGATACAGAAACTGAAGAAACTGCCGCCATTGAAGCTCTCAACGGCGCTGAGTGGATGGGGCGAGAGCTAAAAGTGAACAAAGCCAAGCCTCGTGAGGATAAAGGAGGCGGAGGTCGTCCTGGTGGTGGCTGGGGCGGCAACAATAGAGGCGGTGGCGGTGGCGGCGGCGGCGGTGGCGGCGGCTATCGACGCTACTAATGCAATTAATCAAATAGTTTAGGAGGACACCGGATGACCCAAGTAGTTGTAGGCGAAAATGAAGGCATTGAGTCAGCCCTGCGCCGATTTAAGCGTCAAGTCTCTAAAGCAGGGATTTTTCCAGATATAAGACGGCAACGTCACTTTGAGACTCCTTTGGAAAAACGTAAGCGCAAAGCGATCGCGAGAAGGCGTAAGAAGCGTTTCCGTTATTAAGTCTTACCGTCCGAAAATCGAGTTTAAGACAGATTAATAACTTCATCTGTAACATTCTTCAGCACAACGCAGCCTCAAGAGCGTTTAACAGCTTGCTATCAAGCGATCTTTGCTTAGGCTCTATTTCAAAAGCTGGTGAGGCTTTAAAGCAAAATTTAAAGGCATCACCATCACAAGTTTTGAAATAGAGCCATTTCTTGTATTTTTCTCTACAAATTTTAGCAAGCATGACCCCAGAAGCAATACGTATTATCGCTGACCTAAGGCGTGAGTTTTATTCTCTCTTTGCTACTGCTATGAATGTGCCAGTGAGAGTTACTGGAAGTTCCTATAGTAGTAATTTTCCGATTGCATCTTGGATAGACAATCGGAGCCAAGTGAACTATATAAGTATTTACGCATACACTGCACCAGACAAGTTAATTCCTCAACGCCCATTTCTTCTACGAGTGGCGATTAATAAGAGCGCTGGTAGAGTTACAACGGCACAATGGGGAAGAGAATGTCGAGGACTTAATCAGGGTTGGTACTTCGAGTTAACTGTACTACCAGAGGAAATCTTAGACTTTCTACCTTGGGTCGTCAGCTTGGTGAAAGCGCACGATCGGGGTTCCCTGTCGCTTGTTCAAGACCCCCCTCATCCATTTGAATTTAAAGTATCCGAAGGGCCTTTGTCCAATGATGCTTGGACTCATTCTGCTTTGAAGATTGCAGACTCTTCAAAGTCTCAATCTTTCGTTCCCGCGATACTTCCGGAACCGAAGAACCGAGGTGCAGAGGTGTCTAGGAGTAGAAGAGCCGGAATATAAGGCCGGATTTCACCTGAAAATCTTTCGATATCACAGATAACATTGATAAACTGTCCTGGGGATCGAGGGACTAGAATTATAAAAGATTCCTTAGTTTGATTTTGGGATAAAGCCGCACAAGCGTATTCCACTTTACGTCCCAAGACTCCGGTTATACTAAACTTACTTGTCGCCTTGAATATTCATCCTGGAAGGGAAGAATCGTTTAAAGGCGGCGTTTCAAGCAGGCAGCAAGGTGACAACCGTGGGTCACACCTTTTTAATGGAGGCAGGACGATGGACGCTCCAAGGAAATTGGCTGGAGCGTCACGAGATGCCAATCACCGTGAGTGGCAGAACATTAGTGGCCTGGGGTCGAGAAAACTGGTTCACAATGGTGACAAAGCTGAGCTTTCCAGGCAGCGCCCGCGAGGAAATTTCTTTACAATATCGTGGGCGATTTGATGCTGGGGAACGCCAATATACCTATGTACTACAGCACAATCTTTTAGGTCGTGTTGAGGGCGAGGGCTGGGTTACTCCAGATTCGATCGTTCAGCGTTACTGGGTATTAGGCGATCGCCAGCGGCGCACTGGTTTCGATACCTTGCACCGTCTCAATGAGAATACCTACTACCTTTCTAGTGGCATCATGGCGGGTCATTATTTGACTAGCACGATGGAAGCAACGATGGAGCGTCAGCCACAATCATATTCTTGATCGCTCTAGAAATTCAGCTTCAGGCTCTAGATGGTCAGTAAGAAGTATAAAGTGTGAAATATGAAGTGGAATTTGGGAAATATAAAGTAAGAGGTATGAAGTAGGAAAGAACGTTTACTGGTCTTTCCGGTTTCTTGCGTGGAACTCAATATCTGTTTTCGCTTGAAGGCTTAAAACTCCATCTTGAAGACATAAGACTTCATCCTTTGAGATAAAGTTAATAGTTCCCTATAGGTAAATATTACAAATGCTCCCGATTTTAGGAGCCAAATTATGATGACAGACCCCAACACCGATCGCTTACTCGCCAATCGCTATCAACTCTTAGGGTTGGTAGGCAAAGGCGCAATGGGTCGAGTGTATCAAGCCAGGGATATGTTACTGGGAGGTGTCACCGTCGCGGTTAAGTTCCTCTCTCAGACGCTACTAAACCAAAAAATGCGCGATCGCTTTGAGCGAGAAGCAACCATCTGCGCTGTTTTGGGAGAAAAAAGTATTCACATTGTCCGAGTCAGGGATTATGGCGTGGACGAGAACGAAATCCCGTTCTACGTCATGGAATTTCTCCAAGGGGAGAGTCTGAGCGAGGTTCTCAAAGACCGGCCCCTGTCCTTGCCCCGATTTTTGAATATCACTCGCCAAATTTGTTTAGGGCTACAATGCGCTCACCAGGGCATCCTCATAGATGGTGAAGTCTGTCCGATTATTCATCGGGATATAAAGCCTAGTAATATTACAGTCGTTCAAGATACGACTTTAGGTGAGTTAGTCAAGATTCTGGATTTTGGCATCGCCAAGCTGCTCCAGTCCGACATCGCTCAGACTAACTCGTTTATGGGCACTTTAGCTTATTGTTCTCCAGAACAAATGGAGGGCAGAGAACTAGATAAACGCTCTGACATTTATAGTCTGGGCGTAATGATGTTTGAGATGTTGACGGCTGAGATGCCCTTAATGGCAGAGACTCACTCGTTTGGCGGCTGGTATAAAGCTCATCACTTTATCCCCCCAAGAACTTTTGATTCGGTTAATCCCGATCTAAAATTGCCAAAATCTCTAGAAAGCTTAGTGATGAGCTGTTTGGCAAAAGTCCCTAGCGATCGCCCCCAAAATGCGGCTCAAGTGTTGCAAGCATTAGAGCCATTGGAGCAACGTTTTGGTCAAGGTCGGCAATTAGGTCAGCGGATTGGAGAAGTTTTATCTAAACTGCCCGTCGTAGCCGATCCCAAACCTAAGAACGCCCCGACAGCCGATGAAGTCTGCCGCTTAACTTCCTGGCCTAAAAACAAACCAATTGCAGAGATTGTATTTCCCCATCTACTTCGCACTAGCCGCGAAGTTTTACCTACCCTGTGGGTCATGCTTCACAAACCGGAAATTCAGAATCGCCTGATCAGCACTCGCTACAATCAGTTTCTGTTTTTGATGTCTCCTCATCCTATGCTGCTGTGGATTACCGCCCTGCACAACCGCGAACAAGGCCCTCGCTGGCTCAGTTGCTACCTGGATCTAAAAACTTCTATGGGTCAGGATATTGTGCGACAACTGGGAGAAAACGGGATTTACCGGATTTTGTTCTTTGCTTTAGAAGAACCGCATCGGTGCGCGAATGTAATGATTTCCACAATTGCCCCGGTCCAACGCCAAATGTTGCAAGAGTGGGCAAATACAAGCCAAACCTTACCCTCAGTGGCTCAGCCCCAAATGAGTAAAAGTCTGCTCAAGCAAGAGTTTGAGAAGCTAAAGCCCAAGATTTTGATGAAGCTGGAATCTGTTCAGACCGGAGATTATTCTTCGGATATCTCAGGCTAGTCTGGGTGCTGAGTTAGGGCAAGAGAGTCAGGAGTTCATGGAGAGTCCAATAGACTCGCGCTTGATTATTTTTAATTTTACACTTGATTGCGATCGCGTCGCCTATGCCCGCAGGAGTGCCTGCAAAGCGTCTATTCGCTAGCGGTTCTCGCTTTCGCTCATGTCTGCACAGCGATCAAGCTGTCGCATTTATTTTTGTAGTATGAAAATTTTTGTAGTACGAAAACCTAAACTCAAAAAACCAATTTCGCTTATGCCAGTACTGCCAAACTTGTCATAAACTATTCAACTTCATGTCAAAACTCTGAAAAATCGGTACCAATTCAGCAAGCTTGACACGCCAACCGAGAAATCTTGGTCTACGTTCATCTACTTAAACACGCTTCCTTACTACAAGATATTATCTTTGTCCTTCGGATATTTAAATAGACAACGCTTCCAACCGTAAGCAATTTCCTAAAACTCAACGTTCTTGAAACTGAAGTTGACGCCCCAGCACCCCCAGCTTCTTTCCCCTGAGGAACAAAGCAAGAGACGGAGGTCGCCCACTGCGACACGGATACTCTATTCCTGAGGATTTGGCTCTAAGCCCCATTGGTGCTTCAGAAGATGCTTGTATGTAGCTTCGCGCATCACCATTTGTTCATAGAGTTTGACCAAGAAGTGCTGAGCTTGTTCGCGGCTCATATTCTCCACTTGGCTTTCAAAGGAACGGATGCTGAATTGTTGTTCGAGAGACAGTTCGATAGGTTGGTTCATGGTAAGCTCCGACTTTAGAGAGAGTGTATGTTTATCAATCGCTGAAGCACTCACAGGGTAAGGGCTGAACATCGCTGAACCGTCTAACCATTTCCCTGTTATTACGAAAGATAACAATAATTTGACAAAATGCCCATCTTTCTTTGTGTATACTTCAGTTGATCCCAAAGATGGAATATGTACCCAGAAAGTTTCATCTAGGGTTGAGGTAGTTTTAGCAAGTTGTTGGAGGGAAAATTGCTCATCACGAACAAACGGCTAAGTAAATATACTTACTAAGCCATAGCAGTGCCGCTCTTCAACCAGTGGAGACGCAATGCAGTTCCCTAAACACATTGCATTCAACACATTTGCTCTCTCAAGTGACTCTACCCACCCAGAGGATGTCTGAGAAGTCGGTTATGGCACCATCCAGTCGGTACTGCCTTTTCTGCATTTGGGCGACTTATGCGGTAGCCGCCCCTACGATAGGCTCATCGAGCAATCCTCAAGGGTTGTCAGAATTAATCGCGTTGGCGATCTCGTAGTGGGGCTGTATGGCGCTCAGCTCGCGCCTTCGCACTGCATAGCGCTAAGGAAGGGAAAGAAGAGAGATGGAAGATTTCATGAATGATTTAAGATGAATGGCGCTGACTTAAGCCCTGAACTAAAACCCTAAACTAAAGTTTGGGCTAAGAGCTAAGGTCAATTAAAACTGACTAAAATACTGCCAGAACAAAAGCTTTCAACCTGTGAAAACAGGTTAAAAGCTTTAAGGTGAGAGATTTATCTCAAGGCTCTTATGTCAGTGCCATTCGATTTAAGATGGCTATACTACTTTTCAAATATCCTCTTAAACTGATAGCTGAGAGATTAAAGGTTGACTTGCTGAATCGTTTGGCGCAGGATTTGACTAGATCGTTGCAATTGTTCTGACTCTGTAGGGGTCAAAGAGAAATTCAGAACCCTGGTAACACCCTGACGATTTACGACCGCAGGCAAACTCAGACAAACATCATTAATTCCGTGAAGACCATTTATCAAACTACTAACAGTCAAAACTCGGTTTTGATTGCGTAAAATTGCTTGCACAATCTGAGTAACCCCTAAACCAATCGCGTAGCAAGTTGCTCCTTTGCGTTGGATAATCTCATAGGCGGCGTTCTTGACCTGTTGGAAAATCTCGTCAATTTGTGCAGTTTTCGTTAAATCATTATTGTCATGAACATCTAATAAATTCATTCCCGCAATATTGGCTTTGCTCCAAACGGGAACTTCACTGTCTCCATGTTCCCCAATAATGTATGCGTGCAAACTACGCGGGTCAACTTGTAACTTTTGGGCTAACAGATAGCGAAAACGAGCTGTATCTAACACCGTGCCCGAACCAATCACACTAGAACTCGGCAACCCAGAAAGCTTCCAGGAAACATAGGTCATGATATCTACTGGATTCGAGACAATTAAGAGAATCGCTCCTGGAGAACATCTCACGATTTCTGGAATCAAATTTTTAAAGATTTCGATGTTGCGCTGCACCAAACTTAACCGATTTTCTCCAGGCTTTTGTTTTGCTCCTGCTGTGACAATTACAATATCGGCATTTTCCCCATCTTCTAGGGTTCCCGCTCGTACTAGGCTAGGTTCGACAAAGGGTAGTCCGTGGACTAAATCCATGACTTCCCCTTCTAGCTTTTCTCGATTAACATCAACAATCACCATTTCATCCAAGGTGTTTTGAATCAGGATTGAGTAAGCGCAAGCCATTCCTACCTGACCTGCACCAATAATGACTCCCTTCCGGGGACGACGAGCGATCGCTAAGTCAAGATTAGTCTCGGTAGAGGTTGTAAATAATTCTTCAAACATATCTATCTGAGGGAAAATGTCGTTGATGTAATGATATCGAAAAGCAATCCTTTTCAGATATAGCTAACCTAATTTTCCTTGAATTCTTTTTCTGATTGTGTCTCAAAAACAGTCTTTTAGCGTTTCCAGAATATTTTGGCAACGCTAAACCACGGCGTTAATTTTAACAATTCGCTACTTCTATGAAACCTTGTTTAACTCGATTCTTTCTCTATCAAAAGTTTTATTTCCGTAGTCACTACTAAACAAATCAAAAATAATAGATAACTCTCCATCGGCAAGTTGTTTTACATGAAGCAAACTAAAATTATTTTTAGTACATACATATATTTTTTCTATTTTGTAGGGACTTTTAGTTTCATTACTTTCAATAAAATTTTCATCAATGACTATCTTTTGTAATATCTTCATAGCAAATTTACTTAAAGATGCATAGGCGATACCGCTAGAAGTAAGCTGAAACACTTTAGCCGATGGAGATTGCTCGTGGGATAACTTGAAAGCAGCTCCCATGTGTAC
>NZ_JACJOQ010000624.1:0-9775 GCF_014695635.1 Coleofasciculus sp. FACHB-712
AGCGATCGCTCGTGGAGGTTGGTTTTGGCTGTATGTAGAAGTGCGATCACAGTTGCAACCGTGTCAAGTTACCGCCAGGTTATCTGTGGAACGACCAAGATTACATTGCCTCGTCAAGTTCGGTTGTAAGTGAGTTTCAGGCTCTTGGATTAGAACAGAACAGTACAATGATTACAGAGTATTTTCTGCAACAATGCAACAACCATGACCAAGCTACTTGAACAGGCGATCGCAAGAGTCATGCAGCTTCCTGAAACCGAACAAGATGCAATCGCAGCATTTATCCTTGAAGAGCTTGAAGATGAAGCTTGTTGGGATAGAGCGTTTTCACAGTCTCAGGATATGCTTGCCAAACTTGCAGCAGAGGCATTAGCTGAAGATCGGGCAGGCAAAACCCAAGAGTTAGATCCAGAAACCCTGTGAAATCTAGAACAACATCTCAGTTTCGCAAAGCATTTGCCACTATTCCTCAGCAGGTTCAGCAACAAGCACGCGACGCATATCGGCAGTTCAAGCAAGATCCTTGGCATCCTAGTCTTCGCTTCAAGCAAGTCCATCCCACCCTTCCTATCTATTCTGCTCGTGTTAGTAAAAGTTATCGTGCTGTCGGCGTGAGAAACGAGAATGGTATTGTGTGGTTTTGGATTGGTACACATACAGACTACGACAAGTTGCTCTCCCAGTTATAGCGATCTCTCACATTAGTTTTGGCTGCACATAGACAGCAGTGCGATCGCCTTTGGTACGCTACGCGATCGCATTTCATAAGCGAACAATTCTGTGAATCTCTCAACCGCTTATTCCTTTGCTTAGTAAAGGCTATAGGCGATACATCTGAGAGATGGGGCGAATAGTAGACAATGATTTTTAACCAAGACTGAACCATCTTTACTCTTGCCCGGTCTAAGGTAATACAACAATCGAATGCGTTGTTGCTACACACTAACAACCCGGAATTTGCACAGTTATGAAGATGAAACCTTTGTTCTTCTTGCCAGGAGCGATCGCGTTGATCCTTGCCGCTTCCCCAATGATTCCCGCTTTCACCAATGTTGCCTTTGCAGGTCCTGGTCGTGGTGGCGCAGGAATGAAGTATGACCAGCTGAATTTGACTGATGCTCAAAAAGCACAAATGCAGCAAATTAAAGAGTCTACGCGGCAGCAAATGGATGCTATTTTCACCGCAGAGCAAAAGGAACAAATGCGCCTTGCTAAAGAGCAACGGCAAAGACCGAATCTAAACTTGACGGAAGACCAGAAAACAAGACTCCAAGCGGTTCGCCAGAGTAGCAAGAGCCAGATGGAAGCAGTGTTGACTGCTGAGCAAAAACAACAACTTGAGCAATTGCGCCAGCAATGGCGTCAACGCCGTCAACAACCACAGTCCTAACGGGGGCGTTGCGATTGCTTTGTAAGAAAAAGTAGCTCGAAAGGAGTTTACCTAGCAAGTACACAGCATCAAGGGGCATGGGAATAATCACTTCCCATGCCCTCTTGTTTTCATCAAACGCAGACTGTATTTGGTCTAGCAAAACATCTGTTTCAATTTCCAATAATATTGAACAATAATTTTATAAATATTCTTTCATAGCTATTAATTAGAGGCTTGTTCTGCCTCTAAAAGTTAATTGATCCAAAAGAGTTATGAAATATAAATAAATCCAAGGCTCAAAATTTTATCGAGTACAATTCAAGAAAAACCTTAGTTTTCAAGGAAGCAACGTATGGAAAAATCAATTATTCAGTTGGTTGATGAACTACCAACTGATAATATCACGGTTAAAGTTTTAAAGGCTCTTGATTATGTAGTGCCAAGTCAGTGGAATAACTTAGTAGGGTTTGATAATAGTATCCGTACTATTACTGGAGAAACTGATGCCAAGGTAATCCAAAAAATCCGCGATCGCGCTGTTGCTTTATATCACGATCCTCAACAAGGCTATCAGACCGCAATCAAACTTTATCAAACAATTGATAAAGCAGATACAGCGATGGCAGCGGCGGCTTTAGCCAATAAAGTTAGTGAAAAAATAAGCTTTCTCTCTTTTTTGGGCAACATCACTCCCAAAGCAGACGTAACTCAAAGTATTGACCTTGTTCTAAAAATCGCTATCGAAATTATCGCCTTCTGTAAACTGAATGGCATTCCCCAACCGAATCCACAAGAATTTGCTACTTCTCTCGCTAACAACTATAAAGATGCATCCCTAACGCGGATGATGGCTTTAGTTTGTATAGATGGAATTTTGCCATTGGGTCCTGACTTTCTCAGCAAAATTCAGGGAGTGATTAATGGCGCTGATACTGGCGTATTAGCTCAAAATCCGGTTTTTTTAGCCGTCCAGAATTTTCTACCAGGAAATAATCCCTCTGATAAACTTGGTTTTCTCACTCAGGGTTTCAACTCTGTGCAAGGCTGGATGCAGAATTTAGTATCCAAGACAGGCGTCACGCCGCAATCTATTTCTAATAGTTTGGGGAATTTTATCCAGATTGCTGATGATAACTTAGACTTTGTCGCAGCTTTTTTGGATCAAACCACCAATTACTACGAGCATACAGGGGTTCAAAGTGTGGCTCGCAGTTTAATTTTAAAGGCCCATACTTTAGTAAAAGAGGAAGTTACGGAAGAGGAGCCAAAGCTCCATCAAGATGTTTCCTCAACTGTAATATCAGATACCTATCAGTATGCAGTAGGTCAAACAGTAGAAGTCTGGGATAGTGAGGAAGAAGATTGGTATCAAGCAACGCTTCAGAAAATTAAAGATAACCAATACTTTGTTCATTACATCGGTTACGGTTCATCCCATGATGAGTGGATTGACGAAGATGACATTCGTATTCCCAATAGTGGCTCATCCGATGACAACGGATATACGGTGGGTCAAAAGGTAAAAGGTTGGGATGATGAAGAAGAAGATTGGTATTCTGCAACGATTGAGAAGATCCAAGGCCAGCAATACTTTATTCATTACATTGGTTACGATTCATCCTATGACAAGTGGGTCGATCTGGACGAGATTTGCTAACTTCTGAATGAGCAAGGAGTCAAATCAGCGATCGCTCTCATGGTCAGTCGTCCACCATTAGAGCGATCTCTCTTTTTTTCAGGCAGGCAACAAAGGCGTAATCCTATAATGTAATTCAGAGATATTTCATCCACAAGCTTATCTGTGAATCAGGAAGCATAAAATGCTTAAAAGTCAATGGTTGAAATAATTATTATTTTTCTGATCGTTGGACTGATTATCACTGGGATTTTAGTCAATCCTGTCCTAGTTAAACGGCGACGGAACCGCCTGCAACAGCGTCCTTTTTTACCCTTATGGAATGCGATTGTTGAGAATAATCTTCCTGTTTACTTTTTTCTTTCTCCCGCTGAACGAAAACGGCTTCAGGGACACATTCAAGTGTTTTTAGCAGAAAAACAATTTATTGGTTGTGGAGGATTAGCGGTAACGGAAGAAATGAAGGTGATTATTGCGGCTGTCGCCTGCTTACTCCTACTCAACCAGCGAGAAACCTACTTTCCTAAACTTCGTTCAATCCTGGTTTACCCTAGCACATATTTTGTTAATGAAACTGCTTACACCGGGAATTATATTGTTGAAGAAAGACGTGTAGCCAGACTGGGGGAATCGTGGACAAATGACCAACTGGTACTGTCTTGGGAACAGGTAAAGCAAGACACTTCCAATTGGCGGGATGGACATAACGTTGTGCTTCATGAATTCGCTCATCAGTTGGATCAAGAAGATGGTAAAGCTGAGGGTGTTCCTATTTTGCAGCGAGATTCAGACTATGACCTTTGGACAAAGGTGATGACAGAAGAATATCAACAACTCTGCAATGATATTCAACGAGGCGTACAGACGGTAATGAATAGTTATGGTGCAACGAATCCTGCCGAATTTTTTGCTGTAGCAACAGAGACTTTTTTTGAAAAACCCCGCCAATTGCTGAAGCAGCATCCAGCACTTTATGACCAACTGCAACGCTACTATCAACTAGATCCAGTGCAATGGGTTTAAATAGTTTCAATTTCATCGAAGGTTAGGGCGATCGCCTAACTACACCGATCGCAAGCGAGGCTGTTTAATCGCAGACTGCAACGAAACCACGCAATTCTCCCAAAGGCTTAAGCTGCGATCGCTCTCATTTAAGCCTTTCTACTGAAACTTAAGCTCAAATGATGTTTCTAAAGTAGATTCGGGAACTATAAGGTAAGATTCCATACTTTTGTGTACTTCCTTGAAACCTTCTGCTGAGCGACCCCCTTGAATATCAAAACAGCTCGTCCTGCTAAGTCTACGCACCAGTTTCCCTTACGTCTGATTCTTATCGTTCCCTTTGTATTACAAATATTTGCAGCGGTAGGGTTAGTTGGCTATCTGTCATTTAGAAACGGACAGAAAGCAGTCAATGACCTAGCCAATCAACTGATTGACAAAGCGAGTCAACAGGTTGATGAACACTTGGATACATATCTGGCGCTCCCACAGCAATTAAACCAAGTCAATGCAGATGCGATCGCTTCTGGACGATTGAATCTGAATGACCCTAAAGCTAGCGAACAGTATTTCTGGAGTCAAGCTAGAGCATTTGAAACAATCAGCTACATTGGCTATGCTCTACCGAATGGTGCCGAATCAGGCGCTGGGCGTTGGGTGAATGGCGTGAATCTCCTGGTTTTTGAAAATCTCCCTGGAAACGGTGTGGCATCGGATTACATCGCCGATCAACGGGGCAACCGGAAAAGCCTTTTGCAGAGTTATCAGGCCGATCCTTTTTTACCACCAGGAGTGAAAGACATCATTAAAGCAGGTAAGCCAGCCTGGGCTGGTATCTACACATACGCATTTGAGAACACGGTACAGATTACTGAAGCAGGTAAGGCAATAAAAAGCCACAGCGGCACTTCTGACATTGGTCTTAATTACTATGTTGCAGTCCCTGCTAGATACCCAATTTATGACCAGAAGGGCAAGCTACGCAGCCTTCTGATGGTAGATTTGCTACTCACGAATGTGAGTGAATTCTTGAGGAACTTGAAAGTTAGCCCTTCCGGACAAGTCTTTATCATGGAACGGGATGGCTTGCTGATTGGCAGTTCCAGTACTCAACCCGTTGTACACAAAGTCAAGGATGAGACAAAACGCCACAGTGCCCTAGACAGCCCAGATCCCTTGATTCGCACCGTAGCAGAAAAACTCAAACAACAATTCCAGAATTTCAAAACCCTTCAAAATACTCAAGAACTTCAGGTAACATTCAACCGACAGCGTCAGTTTATTCAAGTCACGCCCTGGCGCGATCGCTTTGGCTTGGACTGGCTGGTGGTTGTCACCGTGCCGGAATCTGATTTCACTTCTCAAATTAATGCCAACACTCGCACAACTATCCTCCTGTGTCTGGGAGCATTGGCAGCGGCAACGATTTTAGGAATCTATACATCACGCTGGATTACTCGCCCGATCTTAAAGTTGAGCCAAGCATCGGAAGCGATCGCGACTGGACAGTTAGACCAAACCGTTGACACGACCAACATCAAAGAACTAGATGCCGTGGCACAGTCCTTCAATCACATGGCTTCTCAGTTACAAGATTCCTTTAACGAACTGGCGCAGACGAACGCCGAATTGGAAAATCGAGTCGAAGTCAGGACAGCAGAACTCTCACAAACCCTGGTTGATTTACGGCGCACTCAAGCACAAGTGATCCAGACCGAAAAAATGTCCAGTTTGGGACAATTGGTGGCTGGAGTAGCCCATGAAATTAACAATCCGGTCAACTTTATTCATGGCAATGTCACTTTTGTCGATGAATATGCTCAGAATCTTCTAGAGTTAGTGCAGCTTTACCAGCAAGAATATCCCCTTCCCACACCTGCAATTGAAGCCAAAATTGATGAGATGGATTTAGAGTTTCTCAACGAAGATATGTTGAAGTTGCTCTCATCCATGAAACTAGGGACTGAACGGATTCGAGAAATTGTTAAATCGTTAAGGACGTTCTCTCGATTGGATGAAGCGGACATGAAGGAAGTAGATATCCATGAAGGAATTGAAAGTACGCTGCTGATCTTGCAACATCGCCTGAAACCCAAACCAGACCGCCCAGCGATCGCAGTGATTAGAGACTATGGAAAGTTGCCCCTTGTGGAGTGTTATCCGGGACAACTCAACCAAGTCTTAATGAATATCGTGGTAAACGCGATTGATGCACTCGAAGAAACCAAAGCCAATTGCACGTATCAGGAGAAAAAAGACCATCCCGATCAAATCACTATCTCCACTTCTGTGATTGATTCGCAATGGGTGCAAATTGCGATCGCGGATAATGGCGTTGGTATTCCCAAAGATATTCAGCAACGGATATTCAATCCCTTCTTCACAACTAAGCCGGTTGGGAAAGGAACGGGGATGGGGATGTCCATCAGCTATCAAATTGTCACAGAAAAGCATGGCGGCAAATTGGAATGCTTCTCCACTCCTGGGGAAGGAACCGAGTTTGTGATTCAGATTCCCATCCGTCAACAAGTCAGCGCTGCTGTCTAATGGTATTCAGGGGATGCGAGGCGGACTGAGCAAGCTGAGCGGTATAACATATGAGTAAATGCGAATGCGATCGCAAGCTTTCCAACAACAATCTAGCCGATGCGATCGCCTATACTAAAATTTAGACAATGAAAGTACGGCACAAGTGCTAGATACGGCACAAGTGCTAGAAGAGAGTGCATAAACCAAGACTCTACCAAAAAAATGCTGTCTTACAGGTTGTGCCGCGATCGCCAATTTTGCGAAGTCAAGACATTGTCTCAGATATTCTTCAGGTTGAACACCATCATCAACCCGCTAATCAGGAGTCTGAGTGTTGCCTTCCGAATTATCTCCTCAGTATTCATCTTGGTCAACCGATTCAGTTAGAACGAACGATAGATGGGCGACGCAGCAGCAATCGTCTGGCTGAAGGTGACATTATGATTACACCTCCCTATCTACATCGCAAACTGTTTTGGGATACTGATGCGGAATTCTTGTTACTTCGCCTTGAACCGAAGCTGTTTACTTCTGCCCTATACGAATCGGTTGATGCAGACGATGCTCAAGTTGCGCCACAGCTTAAGATTTGCGATCCTTTGATCCAGCAAATTGGTTTGGCACTCAAAACCGAACTAGAAATAGACGGGTTAAGCGATCGCCTTTATGCAGAATCGATGGCAAATGCATTAGCTGTTCATCTATTACGGCACTATTCAACTCGAAGGCGAGAAATACGATCTTACTCAGGTCGTTTGCCTAGCCATAAATTGCAACAGGCGATCGACTATATCCAGGCTCATCTAGCTGAAGATGTTTCCTTAGAAGCGATCGCCACCGAACTCGGTATGAGTCAGTATCATTTTGCCCGACTGTTTAAGCAGTCTACAGGTTACTCTCCTTACCAATATGTGATTAAACGTCGGATTGAACGCGCTCAGGAATTAATGATGCAGGAGCAGCACAGTATTGCAAATATTGCCCTGCAAGTTGGTTTTACCAGTCAGAGTCAATTTGGCAGACACTTTAAGCACCTCACTGGAGTTACACCGAAACAATTTCTTAAGAAATAGCAAGAATCTTCTAAAGCTGCAAAAATCGACTATACGCCAGTAAGCAGACTCTGTATTATTGGTTGGACAATTCGCTGCGTTTTGGTTTGACCAATCATCACATAGTCAGCACAGAGGAATCATCTAAATGCTTACCGTATTCAAGGACAACCCAGTTCTGGCAGAACTAGATATTTTTGTTACCCAGCCCGACCAACAATGGTTATTGATAGATAGTTTGATAGCCTACACTCACGACATCCTTAAACAGCAACCTGGATACATTGCAAATGCAATTCATCGCAGCTTGGATGGGTTGCGTGTTGTCAATTATGTGCAGTGGCAAAATCTAGCTACTTATGAAGCCTATATCAATAACCGCGATATCGCTTTGGCGACTAAGATTACTGGTTTCTTTGCTCCAGACTCTCATCTTTACGACATTTTTATGAGTGAGCCAGCAGACAGTCAGATGCAAATCACAGCGAACATGGGGGAACTCATCAACTTTGGAATGTTTAGATTGAAAGATCCTGCTAATCAGCCCCGCTTTTTAGAAGCGACCGCAGAAGCAATACGGCAAATCTCAGGACAAGCAGGATTAATCACCACACACTTTCATCGAAGTCTTGATGGTGCCCGCGCTATCAATTATGGGCTGTGGAGTTCCCAACAATTGTATGCCAAGATGAACGCGAATCCTCCGATGGCTGAGCCTCTCATGGTGATGCGCTCGCTTGCCAACAATGAGTTTCAAATGTCGCTTCACGAGGTAGTCTTCACCGAATCAACTAACTCATAGCAGTGAAGCAAAATCATCATGTAATGAATGGTTTAAGAGCATAGAACTATGGTGCAGATTGACCGGACTAATACTGCGATCGTTGGGCTAGACCTGTACACTGTTGCAGAGCGCCATCAGTCAACCTTGATTGAGGCAGTTATCCAAGAGCAAATCAAATCTTGGATTGACAATCCTTACTTCGTATCAGCCAGCGTGCATCGTAGTTTAGATGGAGTGCGAGTTTTTACTTATAGCCAATGGAATCCCAAATTTGATTACCGCAGCTTGCCTCGTCCAACAGTGTTCAGTGAATTCTTCCCGCCTGATTCACGCTTACTGGAAGTAACTGCTAGTCGATCTCTATCGGCAGAAGTTGAAATTGCTGAAGGCGAACGAGTGACGCACCTTGCTGAATTTCGGATGATGCCAATTAATCAACCTGAGATGGTTAGACGAACCTCTGCTGAATTAGAACGTGCGATGAGTAACTCAACGGGGTTACTCTCAGCTACCTTTCATCGAAGTCTAGATGGTACTCGGATGTTTAATTACGGTCAATGGGAGAGCAGGGAAGCGTTTGAAGCAATTCTCAAGCAACCTGGTTTCAACCCAGAGCAACCGTATTGGGAAGGTTTAGCCCGAAACGAATTTCATCTGTACAATGTCGTACACACCCAGACTACAGCCTAATAGATAGCTGCTGTAGGTTGGTTATTAGCTGCACGTAGGCACCAGCGCGATCGCTCTTCGGAATGAACAAAGCGATCGCAAACTTTTCTTGCCATCACAGTTTGAGAATTTAGATCCCCCAACCTCTAGTCGGGTAATGCCAGTCCGGTTCGAGGATCGCGGATATAAAGCCCTAGAACTAACGAATCCATAACCGTATCCCATACAGGAATTAGGCGATCTGCATCGTCCACCCAGTAGTCAAAAGTAATCAGACACTGAACACCAGAACCTAGCCCAATACAGGTTCGGGAATAAGCTTCGCGGTGTTCTTCTGGGTCAATAAATTTGAACTGAGTCCAAACAATGCGGGCAGTTTGACGCTTGAGTTGAATAATTTCCCCTCGCTCGATTGGCTGACGTTCATCATCTTTAACTACCTTCTTTAATAAGGGAACCAAGGGAAAATCTTTCCAGTTTCCAGGCGGGAGTAAATTAAAAGAAGCTTCTAAGCGAGCATCATCGTTGGGTGGCTTTTTGTCTAAAAACCGGAATGACTTCTCATCCGGTTCAAAATGCCAATCCTCAGGGACATCGAAGCGCAAGGCTCCTCGTCCTGCTACGAAGATCCGAGTTCCTGGCTTTGATTTCCAGTTATGGTCTTCTTTTAGCTCTAAGGTTTCTTTGAGCCATTTGAGATTGTGCTTTTTGCTTTTAGACATAGCCGCGAC